>NZ_SDLD01000200.1:0-443 GCF_013096875.1 Geobacillus sp. DSP4a
GGGAAAACGGTTCAGTTGCGATAAAAATGCAAACGAAAAGGGGATTTAGACTATGTATCGTTGTATTGCGACGAAAAAACAATGTCTAGAAGGAAGAAAGGTCTATGCTTTGTTCTGCGGAGATGAATTCGTTCGTTATGTTGGAAAACGAACAAAAAAAGAAAAAGAGCGGCTTCAAGGAGGCAACAAACGGTTGGGCATTCCTTCTTTTGTTGAAATCTCTTTGTTGCATGGATGGTACTATGACGAAACGAAAGATTGTTACGTTTTGTTTGAAGAAGGAGATAAAAAGAAGGAGATGTTTCAATGCGAGGGGATGCCGAAAGGAATTCTTCGGAAAAGAAAGAGATAGGCAAAGGCCTGTCTCTTTTTCGTTTGATTATGTTTTTCCTTCTACGAATAAAATGACTCGACATATGACATAAGCAGGAGTCCTGTTGGAC
>NZ_SDLD01000201.1:0-442 GCF_013096875.1 Geobacillus sp. DSP4a
CATATTTCACAATAAAATAAATAATGATACCTGCCACGATGACGGTTACCGCCATTTTTGCCATTTCTCCGGGATTGGTTACCAGCACATAGAGGAAACCGAACGCTCCCAGCGCAATTAATACAGCAATAATAGGTTGTACACGATGATTCATAACTGTCCACCTCCGAAAGTAATAGCAGGGCAACGGATTTTAGATGACGTTGTGAGAAGGCTTCTGATTTTGCTCAGACAATGCTTCGAGTCTGAGAAGTTCGTTAAAGCTTTCGATGGCAACTTCAACCTGTTCATCCTTAGGTTCCTTTGTGGTTAACAGCTGAAGCCAAAGTCCCGGGTACCCAAGTAATTTCAGACCGGGAATGTCACGCACTTTGTTTGTCAGCTGCAGAACTTCAAAGGATATACCAAGCACGACCGGTATCAGTGCGACACGATCTATAAC
>NZ_SDLD01000202.1:0-442 GCF_013096875.1 Geobacillus sp. DSP4a
AACGCAATATGAATCTAGGAAAAAAGACAAATCAAAACTTTGTCAATATTCCTCTCGGTAACATAAAAGAAAAACTAGAATATCTTTGTGAATTTTACGGCATTGAATTCTTGAAACAGGAAGAATCATATACGTCTCAAGCCAGCTTTTTTGACGGCGATGAGATTCCTGAATATAATGCCGACAATCCAAAAGAATATAAGTTCAGCGGCAAACGTATTAAGCGCGGCTTGTATCGAACAAAGTCTGGCAAACTAATTAATGCTGATGTCAATGGCGCATTAAACATCTTAAAGAAAAGTAAAGCTGTAGACCTGAGTGTCTTATGCTCTAGCGGCGAAGTGGACACGCCTCAAAGAATAAGGATTGCTTGAAGCAGTCAAACTTCTTTGGAAGCCCCCACTTCAAATTTTCGCTAGAAAATTAAGTGGGGGTAGTTCAC
>NZ_SDLD01000203.1:0-439 GCF_013096875.1 Geobacillus sp. DSP4a
GGGTGAAGTCGTAACAAGGTAGCCGTACCGGAAGGTGCGGCTGGATCACCTCCTTTCTAAGGACGAAAAGCGGAGGCCGCAATGGCCAACTGTCGATACACAGCGCTTTCGTTTCGTTCAGTTTTGAAGGAATGAGAAATTCCTTCAAAAGCGCCTGTGCCTGCGTCTGCTTAGCAGGTTCGGGGGAGTAGTCTCGTTTGCGTCTGCGTCTACAAGCGGATTCGGAGAAGCCGAATTCCTCGACGCAAGACTGCAGAGAAGCAAATTCAAGAAGCAGTCTCGTTCCTTGAAAACTAGATAACCGGAAACGCAAAGGAAGAAGCCGAGAGCGCTGTAGGTTAAGCTAGAAAGGGCGCACGGTGGATGCCTTGGCACTAGGAGCCGATGAAGGACGGGGCAAACGCCGAAACGCTCCGGGGAGCTGTAAGCAAGCGTCGAT
>NZ_SDLD01000204.1:0-435 GCF_013096875.1 Geobacillus sp. DSP4a
CATCAAGAAAATAGGCGAGATTCAGCCAATAATGTCCCGTTGGCTCGATGCCAACGATCACCTCGGTTTTTCCAAATTCCTTCATGGCTTCCACGATGCACTGGTACAACCATTCCAATCCTTCTCTAGATTGCGGAACGGGAAACGACTTTTTTAACACCCTCCCTCGCTCATCCACAAAGCAGGCATAATGCTTCTTTTTCGCGATATCCATGCCAACGACGAGCGTTTGATCGGTGACTTGATTAATCTTCTTGTTTGAGATAGAATTCATGTATAGTCCTCCTTGGTATCCAAATTAGGGGTCAATGTAAATTAGCACATTATTTCAGAATCCCTTTTTCAAATTATTTCAGGCGGATTCGGAAATAATGTGCAAAATTTTTGCGGATTGTTCCGGATTTTGCACATTCTTTCGGAACGTTTGCACGCTCT
>NZ_SDLD01000205.1:0-435 GCF_013096875.1 Geobacillus sp. DSP4a
TTTGGCTGTTGGGTGTCGTTACCTCAATGATGGCCGAAAACAACGGGGGTGGCAAGCTTTTTTTCTTCCAACCGTTGAAACTCAAGGGAAAACCGTGAGTGTGGAGGATAAACTTTTGACAATACCTGGAAAAGAAGGGGGGGAATGTATGGCCAAACGTTGCGATCGACGCGATTGACGGCTGGGAAATTGAAAAAGATGTGTGAGTTATATAAGTTGAATTAAAGATTTACAACTGAACACACAAACGATCGATCGTTTGTTCTGGTTTCTGGTTGATTCGCTGAATAAAGGCTTGGACATTCTTTCTAATTTCTTGCACACTCGAATAGAACACGTTGTAAATCACGTCTGATTTCAGCCATTTCCATAGCCCTTCAATCAAGTTCAATTGCGGACTGTATGGTGGCAAAAAGACGAGCTCTAACCGATCTT
>NZ_SDLD01000206.1:0-428 GCF_013096875.1 Geobacillus sp. DSP4a
AAAAGCGAAGGCCGCCCGCCTATCGGCGAAACGCGCTGGAGGGCCTGCGAGGAGGCTGTTGCCGCCGCAGCAGGACCGAAGCGTCGCGAGCCGATGGCGGCCGGAGCTAGACAGTACGAAAAGCGGAGGCGAGCGTTTCGCCGCGATGGGCAAATGTTCTTCGCCTGCAAGGGTGCTTGCACCCGGAAGGCGAAGGTTATTTGACCCCGAGCGGCGGCGAGCCGGAGCTAGACAGAATTTCTTGACAAAACCTATCGGTTTGATTATAATGACGCTTGTCGTTTTGTTTAGTTTTGAGGGGACTTTCCCTCCATGGGCCTATAGCTCAGCTGGTCAGAGCGCACGCCTGATAAGCGTGAGGTCGGTGGTTCAAGTCCACTTAGGCCCATCGGTTGCGGGGCCTTAGCTCAGCTGGGAGAGCGCCTGCT
>NZ_SDLD01000207.1:0-427 GCF_013096875.1 Geobacillus sp. DSP4a
CTATGTGCCGGGCGGCAAGGCGTCCTACCCGTCCTCGGTGCTGATGAATGCGATCCCGGCCAAGGTCGCCGGGGTGTCCGAAGTGGTCATGGTCGTACCGACCCCGCGCGGCGAGATCAACGAGATCGTCCTCGCCGCCGCCTGCATCGCCGGCGTCGACCGTGTCTTCACCATCGGCGGGGCACAGGCCGTGGCCGCGTTGGCCTACGGCACCGAAAGCGTGCCGCGGGTGGACAAGATCGTCGGCCCCGGCAACATCTACGTGGCCACCGCCAAGCGTCACGTGTTCGGCCAGGTCGGCATCGACATGATCGCCGGTCCCTCGGAAATCCTCGTGGTCTGCGACGGCCAGACCGATCCCGACTGGATCGCCATGGACCTGTTCTCCCAGGCCGAACACGACGAAGACGCCCAGTCGATCCTGGTC
>NZ_SDLD01000208.1:0-426 GCF_013096875.1 Geobacillus sp. DSP4a
GTGATCGCCTGCCGGCGCCGCCGCAGAGTGCCGAATGCTCGCTGGCCTACCTGGTGGACATGGTCCGCTGGATCACCGGCCGGCCGCTGGACCCGCTGGCGGTGGAACTGCCCGGCGCGCCCCGCGAGCCGCTGGCACCCTATGCCGAGCTGTTCCGCGCGCCGCTGCGCTTTCACGCCGAGGAGTTCGCGCTGGTGTTTTCCCGCGTCGACCTCGAGACGCCGCTACCCTCGGCCAACGAGGCGCTGGCCCAGTTGCACGATCGCTTCGCCGGCGAATACCTGGCGCGTTTCAGCACCAGCCGCATCACCCATCTGGCCCGGCAGACCCTGTGCCGGCTGTTGCCGCAGGGAGAACCCAAGCGCGAACGGGTGGCCCAGGCACTGCACCTGTCGCAGCGCACCTTGCAACGACGCCTCCAGGAGG
>NZ_SDLD01000209.1:0-424 GCF_013096875.1 Geobacillus sp. DSP4a
ACTATGTTCTTACCGTTGCTGGTCAGTCTAATGCCATGGCGTATGGCGAAGGACTGCCATTACCGGACAGGGAAGATGCGCCTCATCCCAGAATTAAACAATTAGCGAGATTTGCGCATACGCATCCCGGAGGCCCGCCATGTCACTTTAACGACATTATTCCACTGACTCACTGCCCACACGATGTTCAGGATATGCAGGGTTATCACCATCCTCTGGCAACGAATCATCAAACACAGTACGGCACCGTTGGCCAGGCACTGCATATTGCACGGAAATTACTGCCCTTCATTCCTGATAATGCAGGGATTCTTATCGTTCCGTGTTGCCGTGGCGGATCGGCTTTTACCGCGGGCAGCGAAGGGACATATTCAGAACGGCACGGAGCCAGCCATGATGCTTGTCGTTGGGGAACGGATACTCC
>NZ_SDLD01000020.1:0-58160 GCF_013096875.1 Geobacillus sp. DSP4a
CCCCCTCAAGATGAGATTTCCCACCGCGTCAGGCGGGTAAGATCCCTCGAAGATGACGAGGTCGATAGGTCCGAGGTGGAAGCGTGGCGACACGTGGAGCTGACGGATACTAATCGATCGAGGGCTTAACCTAACAAGAAAAGTGGAGGCGAGCGGTTCGCCCCGGCTTCTTCCCAAAACGGTTATCTAGTTTTCAGGGAACGAATTCCTGACAACCTCATATGGCCTAGTGGTGATAGCGGAGGGGAAACACCCGTTCCCATCCCGAACACGGAAGTTAAGCCCTCCAGCGCCGATGGTAGTTGGGGCCAGCGCCCCTGCAAGAGTAGGTCGCTGCTAGGCTAAGCAGAAAGCACGCCTTTTTCTTCATTAGGAGAAAAAGCGTGCTTTTTCGTTTATCTGACCGAGAAGCGTTTTACTGGGCGAAAAAACGGATATTCTATAGATAGTCTCCCTTGTTTCGGTAGCCCTTGCAATTTTTCGTCATACATTGTATAGTAAAATCAAGGTCAAATATAGTCAAAGTCAACAAGATGGCGGTGATGCTTCCTCCCAAGGAATGCCCGTTTATTATTGGGCAGGGAGCAGCTTGACCGCCAAGCAGCTTGGTTGTGAGGAAGGTGGGAGGTAGAGTGCCAAACATTTCCGACATTATCGAGCAATATTTGAAGCAAGTACTCAATATGAGCGACCAAGACATCGTTGAAATTAAACGAAGTGAAATTGCTAATAAATTCAAATGTGTTCCCTCGCAAATCAACTATGTCATCAACACGAGATTCACGCTCGAGCGCGGATATATTGTTGAAAGCAAGCGCGGTGGCGGCGGCTATATCCGCATTATGAAAGTAAAGACGAAAAGCGAGGCGCAGCTGATTGACCAGTTGCTCGAGCTGATCGACCACCGCATCAGCCAGTCGAGCGCCGAAGATGTGATAAAACGACTTATGGAAGAAAAGGTGATTTCGGAGCGGGAAGCGAAAATGATGTTGAGCGTGATGGATCGCTCCGTTTTATATATCGATTTGCCCGAACGGGATGAACTGCGGGCGCGCATGTTAAAGGCGATGCTGACGTCGCTAAAGTATAAGTAGGGGAGGGGGAGGCATTGATTTGCCAAGAATGCAAGCAACGCCCGGCGACGATGCATTTTACGAAAATAGTCAACGGGGAAAAAACGGAATTTCACCTTTGCGAGCAATGCGCCAAAGAACATGGTCATACGTTTATGCTCTATGGCCATGACGACTTTCCGCTCAACAATTTGTTAGCGGGGCTTCTCAACTTTCAAGCTCCGATGAAAGAAGTGACGGCCAATTCGTTCCCGAATCCGGATTTGCTTCAATGCGAGACGTGCCAAATGACATACCACCAGTTTACGCAAATTGGGCGGTTCGGTTGCGCCGACTGCTATCGGACGTTTGCCCGTTACCTTCCGCCGATTTTAAAACGGCTTCATAGCGGAAATACTGCTCATTCAGGGAAAATTCCGAAGCGAAAAGGCGGCGTCCTCCATTTGCGGAAGCAGCTGGCCACGTTGAAACAAAAGCTTCAGGAATTAGTTGCCCGCGAGGAATTTGAGCGGGCGGCCGAGGTGCGCGACCAGATTCGTTCGTTAGAGGACGAACTTCGCCGACGTGGAGAGGGGGAGATGTAGCGGTATGTCATTTGGAAAGTTTTTCAACACAGCGGTCAGCGCTTGGATGAGCCAGGAGGGGCCGAATTCGGACATCGTGTTGAGCAGCCGCATCCGGCTGGCGCGCAATATTGTTGATTTTCGTTTCCCAACGCTGTTTAGCAGCGAAGAGGCGAAACAAATCGTTGCCTTGTTTGAGCGCGCGTTCGTCCATCGTCCGTATGGGGAAGCGGGACGGTTTGAACTGTTGAAAATGTCGGAGCTTCAACCGATTGAAAAACGGGTATTGGTGGAAAAGCACTTAATCAGCCCGCATTTGGCTGAAGATTCGCCGTTTGGCGCCTGCCTGCTTTCGGAAAATGAGGAAATCAGCATTATGATCAACGAGGAAGACCATATCCGCATTCAGTGTCTGTTTCCAGGGCTTCAGCTTGCCGAGGCGCTTGAGGCGGCGAGCGAGTTGGATGATTGGATTGAAGGGCATGTCAACTATGCGTTCGATGAACGGCTTGGTTACTTAACGAGCTGTCCGACGAACGTCGGAACAGGGTTGCGGGCGTCGGTGATGATGCATCTTCCGGCGCTGGTGCTGACGCAGCAGATCAACCGCATCATCCCTGCCATCAACCAGTTGGGACTCGTCGTCCGCGGCACGTACGGGGAAGGAAGTGAGGCTTTAGGGAACATTTTCCAAATTTCGAACCAAATTACGCTCGGAAAATCAGAAGAAGATATTGTCGCTGATTTGCATACGATCGTTGAGCAGCTCATCGCCCAAGAAAGGGCGGCTCGCCAGGCATTAGTGAAAACGTTGGGCATACAATTAGAAGACAAGGTATTCCGTTCATACGGCATATTGGCCAACTGCCGCGTCATCGATTCAAAGGAGGCGGCGCAATGCCTGTCGGATGTGCGTTTAGGGATCGATTTAGGATATATCAAAAACGTCCCGCGCAACATTTTAAATGAGCTGATGATTTTGACGCAGCCAGGATTTTTGCAACAATATGCCGGAGGGGTGCTTCGCCCTGAGGAACGGGATGTCCGCCGGGCGGCGTTGATTCGGGAACGCTTAAGGATGGAAACACGAAGAAAGATGGAGGGTGATGAACGATGATGTTTGGCAGATTTACGGAACGGGCGCAAAAAGTGCTGGCGTTGGCGCAAGAGGAAGCCATCCGCCTCGGCCATAACAATATCGGAACCGAACATATTTTGCTTGGGCTGATCCGTGAGGGGGAAGGAATCGCTGCTAAAGCGCTCATGGCGCTTGGACTTGGCCCGGATAAAATCCAAAAAGAAGTCGAATCGCTCATCGGCCGCGGCAATGAAGTGTCCCATACGCTCCATTACACGCCGCGGGCGAAAAAAGTGATCGAGCTGTCAATGGACGAAGCGAGGAAACTTGGCCATTCGTATGTCGGCACGGAGCATATTTTGCTTGGTTTGATCCGCGAGGGGGAAGGCGTGGCCGCTCGCGTGCTGAACAACCTCGGGGTGAGCTTGAACAAGGCGCGCCAACAAGTGTTGCAACTGCTCGGCAGCAATGAATCGGTATCGGGTCACGGCGGTGGGGGGGCTTCGCATGTAAGCACGCCGACGCTTGACAGCCTTGCCCGCGATTTGACGGCGATTGCCCGCGAAGGGCGGCTTGATCCGGTCATCGGCCGCAGCAAAGAAATTCAGCGTGTCATTGAAGTGTTGAGCCGACGGACAAAAAACAACCCGGTGCTCATCGGTGAACCGGGGGTTGGAAAAACAGCGATCGCGGAAGGATTGGCCCAGCAAATCGTCAACAACGAAGTGCCGGAAACGCTGCGCGACAAACGGGTCATGACGCTCGATATGGGGACGGTCGTCGCCGGGACGAAATACCGCGGCGAATTTGAAGACCGGCTGAAAAAAGTGATGGACGAAATTCGCCAGGCGGGCAATATCATTTTGTTCATCGATGAACTCCATACGTTAATCGGCGCTGGCGGAGCCGAAGGGGCCATCGACGCATCGAACATTTTAAAGCCGGCCTTGGCGCGTGGAGAATTGCAATGTATCGGTGCGACAACGCTTGATGAATACCGCAAATACATTGAGAAAGATGCTGCGCTCGAGCGCCGCTTCCAGCCGATTCACGTCGATGAGCCGACAGTTGAAGAGTCGATTCAAATTTTAAAAGGGCTGCGCGACCGGTATGAAGCGCATCATCGCGTCTCGATTTCCGATGAGGCGATCATTCAGGCAGTCAAACTTTCCGACCGGTATATTACCGACCGGTTCCTGCCGGATAAAGCGATCGACTTGATTGATGAAGCTTGCTCGAAAGTGCGTCTCCGTTCGTTCACGGCGCCGCCGAAACTGAAAGAACTGGAGCAAAAGCTTGAAGAAGTGCGAAAAGAGAAAGATGCGGCCGTGCAAAGCCAAGAATTTGAAAAAGCGGCGTCGCTGCGTGATATGGAGCAGCGGCTGCGTGAAGAGCTTGAAGAAACGAAACGTGCGTGGAAAGAAAAACAAGGCCAAGAAAATTTGGAAGTGACGGTCGAAGACATTGCCGCGGTCGTCTCGAGTTGGACCGGGATTCCGGTATCGAAGCTGGCCGAGACGGAAACCGAGCGGCTGTTGAAACTGGAAGAAATTTTGCATTCGCGCGTCGTCGGCCAAGACGAGGCGGTCAAAGCGGTGGCCAAAGCGGTGCGCCGCGCCCGGGCTGGCCTCAAAGACCCGAAACGCCCGATCGGTTCGTTCATTTTCCTCGGCCCGACCGGCGTCGGGAAAACGGAATTGGCCCGTGCATTGGCCGAGGCAATGTTTGGAGATGAAGATGCCCTCATTCGCATCGATATGTCCGAGTATATGGAAAAACACTCGACATCGCGGCTCATCGGTTCGCCGCCGGGGTATGTCGGCTACGAAGAAGGCGGCCAGCTGACCGAAAAAGTGCGCCGCAAGCCATACTCGGTCGTTCTGTTGGATGAGATGGAAAAAGCGCATCCGGACGTGTTTAACATCTTGCTGCAGGTGCTCGAAGACGGGCGGTTGACTGACTCGAAAGGGCGGACGGTTGACTTCCGCAACACGATCATCATTATGACATCGAACGTCGGCGCGGATGCTTTGAAGCGGAACAAGTATGTCGGCTTTAACATCCAGGATGGAAACCAGCAATACAAAGACATGAAAAGCAAGGTCATGGATGAGCTGAAAAAAGCGTTCCGTCCGGAGTTTTTGAACCGGATCGATGAAATTATCGTCTTCCATTCGCTTGAAAAAGACCATCTAAAACAAATTGTCCGTCTGATGGCTGATACGCTGGTGAAACGGCTGAAAGAGCAAGATATTGACCTTGAATTGACGGAGGCGGCGATTGAGAAAATCGCTGCTGAAGGTTTCGATCCGGAATACGGGGCTCGCCCGTTGCGCCGCGCTTTGCAAAAACATATTGAAGACCGTTTGTCCGAAGAACTGTTAAAAGGCACGATCGCCAAAGGACAAAAAGTGGTCGTTGATGTGAAAGATGGGGAATTTGTCGTATTGGCAAAACAGGCCGTGATGTGATGAAAAAAGGTATGCGGCACGATGCTGCCCATACCTTTTTTCCATATGGAACACAAGAGAGAAAGGGTTAGTTCAATGGCGAAAAAGAAGACGAAATTTGTTTGCCAAGAGTGCGGATACGAATCGGCGAAGTGGCTCGGCCGCTGCCCGGGATGCCAAACGTGGAACTCATTCGTCGAGGAAATCGAGCCGGTCAGAACCGCTGTGCGAGGGGCGTTTCTCCATTCGGAGCCGTCCGGGTCCGCTAAACCGGTTCCGATTACCGCCGTTGCCGCGGTGCAAGAGCCGCGCATCGAAACGAACAGTGCAGAGTTCAATCGCGTGCTCGGTGGGGGGATCGTCAAAGGGTCGCTCGTCTTAATCGGCGGCGACCCCGGCATCGGCAAGTCGACGCTGTTGCTGCAGGCCTCAGCGCAACTGGCGGCGGCTAGGCATACAGTGTTGTATGTATCGGGCGAGGAATCCGTCAAACAGGTAAAACTGCGCGCTGGGCGCCTTCGCGCCGAGTCCGATCATCTGTATGTGTTAGCGGAGGCGAATTTGGAATATATTGTATCAGCGATTGAAACGATTCAGCCCGCCTGTGTCGTGATTGATTCAATCCAGACGGTGTACCGGACGGATATTACGTCAGCGCCGGGCAGTGTCGCCCAAGTGCGCGAGTGCACCGCTGAGTTGATGAAAATCGCCAAAACAAAAGGCGTCGCCATTTTTATCGTCGGCCATGTGACGAAAGAAGGGGCGATCGCCGGGCCGCGCATTCTCGAGCATATGGTCGATACCGTCCTTTATTTTGAGGGGGAGCGGCATCATACGTACCGCATTTTGCGGGCGGTGAAAAACCGCTTCGGTTCGACGAATGAAATCGGTATTTTTGAAATGCGCGACATCGGGCTGCGGGAAGTGGAAAATCCGTCCGAAGTGTTTTTGGAAGAGCGATCGCACGGGGTGGCGGGTTCGACGGTGGTGGCGGCCATGGAAGGGACGCGCCCGGTTCTGGTGGAAATTCAAGCGCTCGTTTCGCCGACAAGCTTCGGCAACCCGAGGCGGATGGCGACCGGCCTCGATCATAACCGCGTGTCGTTGCTTATGGCCGTATTGGAAAAGCGGGTCGGGCTGCTGTTGCAAAACCAAGATGCCTATTTGAAGGTGGCGGGCGGAGTGAAGCTTGATGAGCCGGCCATTGACCTAGCCATCGCCGTCAGCATCGCCTCAAGCTTTCGCGATCGGCCGACCAATCCGGCCGACGTCATTATCGGTGAAGTCGGGTTGACCGGGGAAGTGCGGCGTGTCTCCCGCATTGAACAGCGTGTGCAAGAGGCTGTCAAACTAGGTTTTTCCCGTGTCATTGTACCGAAAAACAATTTGGCAGGTTGGCAGCCGCCGGCAAGCGTTCAGGTGATCGGCGTTTCCCATGTGGCCGAGGCGCTCGAGCACACGATGATTTGAACGCTTTCTTCGGGGGAACGGGCAAATAGGAAACGGCTGGGGGCGCTCGCTAAAGCATCCTCTTGCTCCGCCCCGATCATGTTTTGCATGAAATGACCGAACCTTTTTGTTTCGAACAACGTAAATATATATAGGGGGGCAACGTCCTTCCGCTGTGCACGGGCGTCCAGCGCGAATTGTTACAAGCGGATGTCGAATGTTCAAAAATGGTTAAAAATTGGGTTTCGGTTGGTTTCAAACATTGGAAACTGTTTATAATGTTAGATAGGGAGGTGAAGATGAGCCGATGGTCAAACGTGTCGTACAACTATTTTTTCTCGCCGTAGGCGGAACGCTGGGCGCCATGTTTTTGCCTGATTTGCTTGCGCTGTTGAATGTAAGCGGCATGCCGCTCATCCATAATTCCTATACGTTGGCGGTGTTGGGCGCTGTTCTTTTCTTTTTGTTGACGTTTTGGCTTGTGGATTATGTTGTGGACATGGTGCGCTGGGTCGAGGAAACATTGGTAAGGGCGCCTGCTGCTGACGTGCTGTTTGGCAGCCTCGGGCTGATTTTTGGTCTTATTATTGCGTTTTTGGTCGTCATGCCGCTGCAATCGTTTCGAATTCAAGTGTTGAACACGGTGCTGCCGATTTTTTTGACGATCTTGCTTGGCTATTTAGGGTTTCGTGTCGGCTTAAAGAAACGGAATGAGCTGATGAACTTATTTTCTCTTTCCAATCGAATGACAAAGAAAAAAGGCGGAGAAACCGAGAACGAGGCGCCGAAAGGTGGAGCGGTGAAAATTTTGGACACAAGCGTCATCATCGATGGGCGGATTGCGGACATTTGCCAAACCGGGTTTTTGGAAGGCCCGCTTGTCATTCCCCGTTTTGTGTTAGAGGAGCTCCAGCATATCGCCGACTCCTCCGATGTGCTGAAGCGAAACCGCGGCCGCCGCGGCTTGGATATTTTAAACCGCATTCAAAAAGAGATGGCGATGAAGGTGGAAATTCATGAGGACGACTTCAGCGATGTGCAAGAAGTCGACAGCAAGCTCGTCAAACTAGCCAAACAGCTTCAAGGCGTCGTCGTCACAAATGATTTCAACTTGAACAAAGTGTGTGAGCTGCAAAACGTGCGCGTCCTTAATATCAACGATTTGGCTAATGCCGTCAAGCCGATCGTCCTGCCGGGCGAGGAGCTGAATGTGCATGTCATTAAGGACGGAAAGGAACATAACCAGGGCGTTGCTTACTTGGATGACGGAACGATGATTGTTGTCGAAGACGGCAAAGAATATATCGGCAAACGGGTTGACGTCCTAGTCACCAGCGTGTTACAAACATCTGCGGGGAGAATGATTTTTGCCAAGCTGAAGCTGTTGCAAAAAGCGCTGTAAACAGAACAGGGGAAACGTCCAATGAACTACGAAGCGATTGTCTTGGCGGCCGGACAAGGAAAGCGGATGAACGCCGGTATGAATAAGCAGTTTATTGAACTAGGCGGCGAACCGCTCATCGTCCGGACGCTGAAGGTGTTCGACCGCGATGAACGGTGCGCCCGCGTCGTGCTTGTCGTGAATCCGGCGGAGCGAAGCCGCTTTGAGCAACTTGTCGTTCGTTTTCGTATCAAAAAAGTGGCAGCGTTCGCTGAGGGCGGCGAGGAGCGGCAACATAGCGTCTATAACGGGCTGCAGGCGTTAGAGGGACGGGGCATTGTCCTGATCCACGACGGCGCCCGCCCGTTTATTCACGTCCGCCATTTGCATGAGCTGGCGGATGCAGCCGCCCGATACGGGGCAGCGGTCCCGGCTGTGCGGGTGAAAGACACGATCAAAAAAGTGGACGGTTTGTTTGTCGAACAGACGATTGATCGTTCCAGCTTGTGGGCGGTGCAGACGCCACAAGCTTTTCGTCTGTCTTTGATCGCCGAGGCGCATGAGGCTGCGAAACGGGAAGGCTATCTTGGCACGGACGACGCCAGCCTCGTCGAGCGGCTCGGCAAGCCGGTGAAAATTGTAGAAGGGGACTACCGCAACATTAAACTGACGACTCCGGAAGACATTTTGTTTGCCGAGGCGATTTTAGCGAGCCGCATCGCGGAGTAAACGGAGGTGAAGACATGTTTCGCATCGGACAAGGGTTTGACGTTCACCAGCTCGTTGAAGGGCGTCCGCTTATCATTGGCGGCGTACATATTCCGCATGAGAAAGGGCTGCTCGGCCATTCGGATGCCGATGTTCTGCTCCACGCGGTGGCGGACGCGTGCCTTGGAGCGATTGGCGCCGGCGATATCGGACGGCATTTTCCTGATGATGACCCGCGCTATAAAGACGCGGACTCAACCGAATTGTTGGCGCACGTATGGACGCTCGTCCGGAAGGAAGGGTATGCATTGGTGAACGCCGACTGTACGATTATCGCTCAAAAGCCGAAAATGGCTCCGTACATTGAGGAGATGAAAGCCGTGATCGCCCGCCTGCTTGAAGCCGAGCGCACACAAGTGAACGTCAAGGCGACGACAACGGAAAAACTCGGGTTCACCGGGCGCGGGGAAGGCATTGCCGCCCAAGCGGTCGTGTTGCTTAAAAAGAGCGGGGAGTAAGGCGCAGCCGTTAGGCGCCGAATGGGGCGAGCCGTCCGTTTTGAACTTTGCCGCGATAAACGGTACAATAAGGGTACAAGTTTGGATGAAAGTGGAGGGTTGGACGATGGCAAAAGATGTGCGCGTGCGCTATGCGCCGAGCCCGACCGGCCATTTGCATATCGGAGGGGCGCGGACCGCGCTGTTTAACTATTTGTTTGCTCGCCATCACGGCGGAAAAATGATCGTCCGCATCGAGGATACGGATATCGAACGGAACGTGGAAGGCGGCGAACAGTCGCAGCTCGAAAACTTACAATGGCTCGGCATCGATTATGACGAGTCCGTTGATAAAGATGGCGGCTATGGGCCGTACCGCCAGACGGAGCGGCTTGATATATACCGGAAGTATGTGGACGAACTGCTCGAGCAAGGACATGCGTACAAATGTTTTTGCACGCCGGAAGAGCTTGAGCGGGAGCGGGAGGAGCAGCGTGCGGCCGGCATCGCCGCTCCGCAATACAGCGGCAAGTGCCGCCGTTTGACGCCGGAGCAGGTCGCGGAACTTGAGGCGCAAGGCAAGCCGTATACGATCCGCCTCAAGGTGCCGGAAGGGAAAACATACGAAGTCGACGATCTGGTGCGCGGCAAAGTGACGTTTGAATCGAAAGATATCGGCGATTGGGTCATTGTGAAGGCGAACGGCATTCCGACGTACAACTTTGCCGTCGTCATCGACGACCACCTTATGGAGATCAGCCATGTGTTCCGCGGTGAGGAGCATTTGTCCAACACGCCGAAGCAGCTGATGGTGTATGAATATTTTGGCTGGGAGCCGCCGCAGTTTGCCCATTTGACGTTGATTGTCAACGAACAGCGGAAAAAGTTGTCCAAGCGCGATGAGTCAATCATTCAGTTCGTGTCGCAATACAAAGAGCTCGGCTATTTGCCGGAAGCGATGTTCAACTTTTTCGCCCTCTTAGGCTGGTCGCCGGAAGGGGAGGAAGAAATTTTTTCGAAAGACGAGCTCATCCGCATCTTCGACGTTTCGCGGCTGTCAAAGTCGCCGTCGATGTTTGACACGAAAAAGCTGACATGGATGAACAATCAATACATCAAAAAACTCGATTTGGACCGGCTCGTTGAATTGGCTTTGCCGCATTTGGTGAAAGCCGGGCGCTTGCCGGCGGACATGAGCGACGAACAGCGGCAGTGGGCGCGCGATTTAATCGCACTGTATCAAGAGCAAATGAGCTACGGGGCGGAGATTGTTCCGTTGTCCGAGCTGTTCTTTAAGGAAGAAGTCGAATACGAAGATGAGGCGCGCCAAGTGCTCGCCGAAGAACAAGTGCCCGACGTGCTTTCGGCCTTTTTGGCCCATGTGCGGGACCTCGACCCGTTTACAGCCGACGAAATTAAAGCGGCGATTAAGGCGGTGCAAAAGGCGACCGGACAAAAAGGGAAAAAGCTGTTTATGCCAATTCGCGCCGCGGTGACCGGGCAAACGCACGGGCCGGAGCTGCCGTTTGCCATTCAGCTGCTCGGCAAACAAAAAGTAATCGAGCGGCTCGAGCGGGCGCTGCAAGAAAAATTTTAGCGGAATAGTTATGCACGTTTGCGTAGTGCGTGTGGTATAATAATACAAAGTTTATCGGTTGAACAAGCGCATAGTGAAAAAGCGTTGACGAGGAGAAGTAGGAAACGCCGTCATCCCAGAGAGAGCCGCCTTGGCTGGAAGCGGCTTATGCCCGGCGTTATCCGAAATGCGCCTCGGAGCCTCCTTTCGAACCGGAACAGGGACGTTCTGCAGTAGAGAGGAGCGGAGCCTCTCCGTTATCGGACTCGAGCGAGTGAAACGGCGTTTTCCCGTTTCGCTAAACAGAGTGGAACCGCGCCAAAAGCGTCTCTGTGTCTTCGGCACAGGGACGCTTTTTTATTCAAAACAACTTAGAGGGATGGAGGGAGGACATGATGTTTAAAACGTTAAAAGAGGATATTGAGGTCATTTTTGAGCAAGACCCGGCGGCAAGAAGCTACCTGGAAGTCATTTTAACGTACTCCGGCCTGCATGCCATTTGGGCGCATCGGATCGCTCATGCGCTTTACAAACGGAAATTTTACTTTCTTGCCCGGTTGATTTCGCAAATCAGCCGCTTTTTCACCGGCATTGAAATTCATCCGGGCGCCAAAATCGGCCGCCGCTTTTTCATCGACCACGGCATGGGCGTGGTGATCGGCGAAACGTGCGAAATCGGCGACAATGTCACGGTCTATCAAGGGGTCACATTAGGAGGGACAGGGAAAGAAAAAGGGAAGCGGCACCCGACGATCAAAGACAACTGTTTGATCGCTGCCGGCGCGAAAGTGCTCGGGTCGATTACGATCGGCGAAAACTCGAAAATCGGCGCCGGGTCGGTCGTGTTAAAAGACGTGCCGCCCAACTCAACCGTCGTTGGCATTCCGGGCCGCGTGGTTGTGCGTGATGGAGTGAAAGTGAAAAAAGATTTGAACCACACCGACCTGCCAGATCCGATCGCTGACCGGTTCCGGGAGCTTGAAGAGGAGATCGTCCGGCTGAAAAGCGAGTTGGAGGCATTGAAACAGCAAGAAAGGAAGAGCGAGTATGAGCAGCATCCGGCTTTATAATACGTTGACGCGAAAAAAGGAACCGTTTGAGCCGCTTGAGCCCAACAAGGTCAAAATGTATGTATGCGGTCCGACCGTTTACAACTATATCCATATCGGGAACGCCCGAGCCGCCATCGTCTTTGACACGATCCGCCGCTATTTGGAGTTCCGCGGCTACGACGTGACGTACGTATCCAATTTTACCGATGTCGACGACAAACTGATTAAGGCGGCCCGCGAGCTTGGCGAAAGCGTTCCGGCGATTGCCGAGCGGTTTATCGAGGCGTATTTTGAAGACATTCAGGCGCTTGGCTGCAAAAAGGCGGACATCCACCCGCGCGTGACAGAAAATATCGGGACGATTATCGAATTCATCCAAGCGCTCATCGACAAGGGGTATGCGTACGAGGTGGACGGCGACGTCTACTACCGGACGCGCAAGTTTCCCGGTTACGGCAAGCTGTCGCACCAATCGATCGATGAATTGCAGGCTGGAGCGCGCATCGAAGTCGGCGAGAAAAAAGACGACCCGCTCGATTTCGCCCTTTGGAAAGCGGCGAAAGAAGGAGAGATTTGTTGGGACAGCCCGTGGGGAAAAGGGCGGCCGGGCTGGCATATCGAATGCTCGGCGATGGCGCGCAAATATTTAGGCGATACGATCGATATCCACGCCGGCGGCCAAGATTTGACGTTCCCGCACCATGAAAACGAAATCGCCCAGTCAGAGGCTTTGACCGGCAAACCGTTTGCGAAATATTGGCTGCACAACGGGTATTTAAATATTAACAACGAAAAAATGTCGAAGTCGCTCGGCAACTTCGTGCTTGTCCACGATATCATCCGGCAGATTGACCCGCAAGTGCTGCGCTTCTTTATGTTGTCGGTGCACTATCGCCATCCGATCAACTACAGCGAAGAGCTGCTCGAGAGCGCCCGGCGCGGGCTCGAACGCTTAAGGACGGCATATGGCAACTTGCAGCACCGGCTCGGAGCGAGCACGAATTTAACCGACGACAATGACAAATGGCTGTCGCGCATCGCTGCGGTCCGCGAATCGTTCATCCGCGAAATGGACGACGATTTCAACACGGCGAACGGCATTGCGGTTCTATTTGAGCTGGCGAAACAAGCGAACTTGTATTTGCAGGAAAAGACGACATCGGAAACCGTTATTGGCGCCTTTTTGCGTGAATTTGAACAGTTGATGGACGTGCTTGGCCTCGATCCAAAGCCAAAGCAAGAAGAGCTGCTTGATGAGGAAATCGAGGCGCTGATCCAACAGCGCAACGAAGCGCGGAAAAACCGCGATTTCGCGCTGGCTGACCGCATTCGCGACGAGTTGAAGGCCAAAAACATTATTTTGGAAGATACGCCGCAAGGGACAAGATGGAAACGGGGATCATAAGCAATGGCGCAGTTTGAGACCGTTCATGATGTCAAACAATTAAATGGCTTGGCGCTCGCCTATATTGGCGATGCGGTTTATGAAGTGTACGTGCGCCGCCACTTGCTGGCGATGGGCAGCGTACGGCCGCACGAGCTGCATCGGCGGGCGATCCGCTACGTGTCGGCCCGGGCGCAAGCAAGAGTCATTTTAACCTTGCTTGATGAAGGCGCGTTGACGGAAGAGGAGCAAGCCATCGTCCGCCGCGGCCGCAACGCGAAATCAGGCACGATTCCGAAAAATACGGATGTGCAGACATACCGGCACAGCACCGCGTTCGAAGCGTTGATCGGCTATCATTTTTTACAGGACAACGGCCGGCGGGTCGACGAGTTAATCGGCCGTTCATTTGCGATTATTGAAAGGGAAGAAAGGGCGTTGGAATGATGGATTACATTATCGGCAGAAACCCGGTCATCGAGGCGCTCAAATCCGGGCGCGACATCAATAAAATCTGGATCGCGGAAGGAGCGCAGCGCCACGCCGTCGAGCCTGTCCTCGAATGGGCGAAGCGGCGGGGCGTGCTCGTCCAATATGTTCCGAAGCGCAAGCTTGACCAAATGGTTGACGGGGTGCACCAAGGGGTGATCGCCCAGGCGGCCGCATACCGCTATTACGAGGTCGACGATTTGTTTGCCCGCGCCGCCCGACGGGAAGAAGCGCCGTTTTTCCTCATTTTGGACGAGCTCGAAGACCCGCATAACTTGGGCGCCATTATGCGCACCGCAGATGCGGTCGGAGCGCACGGGCTCATCATCCCGAAACGGCGGTCGGTGGGGTTGACGCCGACCGTAGCGAAGGCGTCAACCGGAGCGATCGAGCACGTTCCGGTCGCGCGCGTGACGAACTTGGCGCGGACGATCGACGAGCTGAAAGAGCGGGGCGTTTGGGTGGCTGGCACCGATGCAGACGCCAAAGATGACTACCGCTTCCTTGACGGCACGATGCCGTTGGCGCTGGTCATCGGCAGCGAGGGAAAAGGCATCAGCCGGTTAGTGCGGGAAAAGTGTGATTTCTTGTTTCGGCTGCCGATGCGGGGGCACGTCACTTCGCTCAACGCTTCTGTCGCCGCCAGTTTGCTCATGTACGAGGTGTACCGAAAGCGGTATCCGCTAGGGGAATAGCCGATGAACGTTTTAATTGTCGACGGTTACAACATCATCGGGGCATGGCCGGCGTTGCGCCGGCTGAAAGAGGAAGGCGATCTGGCAGCGGCAAGGGATTTGTTGATTGACAAACTGGCCGATTACAAAGGGTTCACCGGGGATCACGTCGTGGTCGTGTTTGACGCCCATCTCGTGCAGGGAAACGAGAAAAAGTATAAAAACTACGATATCGATGTCATTTTTACAAAGGAAAATGAGACGGCGGACGAACGGATTGAGCGGTTGGCGAAAACGCTCATCAACGCGCGCACCAAAGTGTATGTCGCGACATCGGATTATACGGAACAATGGACGGTGTTCGGTCAAGGCGCCTTGCGCAAATCGGCGCGCGAACTTCTGCACGAAATCGAAGAGGTGGAGCGGGATATTTCAAAGAAGTTGCAGTCCATGAAGCAGCATACCCCGACCTTGAAAGTGCCGCTCAATGACCGAGTTGCCGAAATTTTTGAAAAATGGCGAAGAGGGCAAAAATGAGCGGTTGACGCTGTAAAAATTTGTACTGTATAATAAATGTTAGCGATTGATGCGGTCGGGGGGATCAGCGTGGCGGAATGCTTAAAAGTAGACAAGCCAAAGGATTATAAACATTTAGAGGATGAACAGCTTGTTGCACTTGTTCACGAAGGGGATGGAGAAGCGCTTGATTTTTTGATCCACAAATACCAAAACTTTGTGCGCGCCAAAGCCCGCTCATACTTTTTAGTCGGGGCTGACCGCGAGGACATCGTGCAGGAAGGGATGATCGGGCTGTACAAGGCAGTCCGCGATTTTAAGGGGGACAAGCTCTCTTCATTTAAAGCATTTGCAGAACTATGCATCACGAGGCAAATGATTACCGCGATTAAAACCGCGACCCGCCAAAAGCACATTCCGCTCAACTCTTACGTTTCCTTGGACAAGCCGATTTACGACGACGAGTCGGACCGGACGCTGATGGACGTGTTGTCCGGCACACAGGTGACCGACCCGGAAGAGCTGATTGTCAACCGCGAGGAAGTTGACGATATTGAGCTGAAAATGGCGGAATTGCTCAGCGATTTGGAACGGAAAGTGCTCGCGTTGTATTTGGACGGGCGCTCGTACCAAGAAATTTCCGAAGAGTTAAACCGCCATGTCAAATCGATCGACAACGCCTTGCAGCGCGTCAAACGGAAGTTGGAGAAATATTTGGAATATCGGGAAATCAGTTTGTAGGCGGCGCATCGGCCGATGGCCGAACGGAGGCCAAAAGATGGCATTGACAGCGGAAATGCTGATATGATAAATTTTTATGGACATCTCGCGGGAACGGTGAAACGTTTATGTTAACAAGCGGCGTTGGCTTGCGCGGTGCGGAAGCCGAAACTGCACGGCTGCAAAACAGGCCGGTTGCCTTGGTGCAGGCGCTTGGCGGCCAACAAGTTTTGCCCGATGAGCAACAATCATACCGTCCATCGCGAGACGAAGCAGGCGGTGGGGACAGTTTTGAGCAATCGTGGAGGTACGAGGGATGCAGCGAGTAACCAACTTTTTCAAAGAAGTCGTGCGGGAGTTGAAAAAAGTAAGCTGGCCGAGCCGGAAAGAACTAGTGAACTATACAGGAATCGTATTGGCTACGGTGGCGTTTTTCACCATCTTTTTCGCCGTTGTCGACCTCGGCATTTCGCAGTTGATTCGCCTTGTATTTGAATAAGCGGGCGGATGATATGCTATAATGAAAGATAATCGTGCGAACATGGAACCCGGAAACGGGTTTTTGTTTTGCGCAGAAAACAAAATGAAAACCGCCCTAGGGAGGCTCGCTGATGGAGAAAAACTGGTATGTCGTCCATACATATTCGGGATACGAAAATAAGGTGAAAGCCAATTTGGAGAAACGCGTTGAATCAATGGGAATGCAAGACAAGATTTTCCGTGTTGTCGTCCCGGAAGAAACGGAAACGGACATCAAAAACGGCAAACGGAAAACGACGAAAAAGAAAGTGTTCCCCGGTTATGTGCTTGTCGAAATGATCATGACCGACGATTCGTGGTACGTCGTGCGCAACACGCCGGGCGTGACCGGATTTGTCGGTTCGAGCGGGGCTGGTTCGAAACCGACGCCGCTCATGGAGGAAGAAGTCAAAATGATTTTGAAGCGGATGGGCATGCCGCTTACTGAGATTGATGTCGACTACGAGGTGAATGAAACGGTCCGGATTAAAGAAGGGCCGTTTGCCAACTTCACTGGAAAAATTGAGGCGATTGACCTCGACAAACATAAGGTGAAGCTGCTTGTCGATATGTTTGGCCGCGAAACACGGGTGGAATTGGAGTTTTCGCAAATAGAAAAAATCTAATGGAAAAGAACTTGCAATCGTTGTTGAAAAGTGATACTATTTTAAAGTCAGTATGTCTTGAATCTTAGACAAGGCATGCAGCGATGAACTTATACGTGCTGTATAAGGGAGCGAACGTGCTTGATGCGCTAATCCTCCCGGCCGAAACGGGAGATATGAAAGCGGCTCGTCAGATCGGAGCCGGATGGAGTGGGAGGGGCAATCCCTAATACCACATCACGGACTTAAGGAGGTGTGTCTCGTGGCGAAAAAAGTAATCAAGATCGTCAAACTGCAAATTCCTGCAGGGAAAGCAAATCCGGCGCCGCCAGTAGGTCCTGCGTTAGGTCAAGCCGGTGTTAATATTATGGCGTTTTGCAAAGAGTTTAATGCCCGTACCGCTGACCAGGCAGGCTTGATCATTCCGGTTGAAATTACGGTTTTTGAAGACCGTTCGTTTACATTCATCACGAAAACGCCGCCGGCCGCTGTACTGTTGAAAAAAGCGGCGGGCATCGAATCGGGCTCCGGCGAACCGAACCGCAACAAAGTAGCGACGATCAAACGTGACAAAGTGCGCGAGATTGCTGAATTGAAAATGCCGGATTTGAATGCAGCGAGCATTGAAGCAGCCATGCGTATGGTTGAAGGCACGGCTCGCAGCATGGGCATCGTGATCGAAGACTAAGGCTGGTGTGTTGTCCGGGGGGGTTGCGTATTCCGCAACCTCTCTCTCCATGGGCAAAAAAGTCTTTTATGAATGAAGGACAGTCCTTTTCAGAAGGTCGCTGTCTGCTGAATGGTTCGCCTTCGAAAGAAGCGAAGGTTGTTTGATCGTGGGAGGTTTTTTCCGCTAAAACCACAATTGAGGAGGATTTTACATGCCGAAAAGAGGAAAAAAATACTTAGAAGCGTTGAAGCTCGTTGATCGCTTCAAGGCTTATCCGGTTGCAGAAGCGATCGAGCTCGTGAAAAAAACGAACGTCGCGAAATTTGATGCGACGGTGGAAGTTGCGTTCCGGTTGGGCGTTGACCCGAAAAAAGCGGACCAACAAATTCGCGGCGCTGTCGTCCTGCCGCACGGCACGGGGAAAGTAGCGCGCGTGTTAGTGTTCGCAAAAGGGGAAAAAGCGAAAGAAGCAGAAGCAGCTGGCGCTGACTATGTCGGCGATACAGAATACATCAATAAAATCCAGCAAGGCTGGTTTGACTTTGACGTCGTTGTTGCCACGCCGGATATGATGGGCGAGGTCGGGAAACTCGGTCGTATTTTGGGTCCGAAAGGGTTAATGCCAAACCCGAAAACCGGCACGGTCACGTTTGACGTTGCGAAAGCTGTGCAGGAGATCAAAGCTGGTAAAGTGGAATACCGCGTTGATAAAGCCGGCAACATTCATGTGCCGATCGGCAAAGTATCGTTCGACAACGAGAAACTGGCCGAAAACTTCGCCGCCGTCTACGAGGCGATTTTGAAAGCCAAACCGGCGGCAGCGAAAGGGACATACGTCAAAAACGTGACGATTACGTCAACGATGGGTCCTGGCATTAAAGTGGACCCGACGACGGTGGCTGTTGCACAATAACGGTTGACTTTCTGCGTCGAGTCTGATAAAATGCCATTTGGCTGAACAAACGAATATCATTTATACCGTAGACAGTAGGTGCCGTTCCCGGCTTAATTTCCTACCGAGGTATGTGGACGATAAGCAGCGCGCCATAGGCCGGCAGCAGCCGGCGGCCGTGCGTTGAACGCTACCTCCATGTCTACGCGGCATGGAGGTTTTTTATTGAGCCGCCAAACGGTATAACTGGTATTCCACCATTTTCTTTGCAGGAGGTGCAGGACGTGTCGAGCGCGATTGAACTGAAAAAACAAGTGGTTGCCGAGATTGCGGACAAATTCCGCGCCAGCAAGGCAACCGTCATCGTCGATTACCGCGGCCTGAACGTGGCGGAAATGACCGAGCTGCGCAAACAGCTGCGCGAAGCAGGCATTGAGTTCAAAGTGTATAAAAACACGATGACCCGCCGGGCGCTCGCGGAAGTCGGCCTGGAAGGATTGGATGAGGTGTTTACCGGCCCGAACGCCATCGCGTTCAGCAATGAAGATGTTGTGGCGCCGGCAAAAATTTTAAGCGAGTTTGCGAAAACGCATGAGGCGTTGGAGATCAAAGGCGGCGTCATCGAAGGGAACATCGCCAGCAAAGAAGAAATCGATGCGTTGGCGAAGCTCCCGTCCCGCGAAGGGCTGCTTTCGATGCTGCTTAGCGTTCTCCAAGCCCCGATCCGCAACTTTGCGCTTGCGGTCAAAGCGGTGGCTGACAAGCAAGAAGAACAAGGCGCGTAATCGTGCATACCGATGTGCATAACACACCATCAACCAAACAAGGAGGAAATAATGATGACGAAAGAACAAATCATTGAAGCTGTGAAAAATATGACGGTATTGGAATTAAACGAACTGGTAAAAGCAATCGAGGAAGAATTCGGCGTAACGGCGGCAGCTCCGGTTGTTGTCGCTGGCGGTGCGGCAGCCGGCGCTGAAGCAGCAGCTGAGAAAACAGAATTTGATGTCATTCTCGCTGATGCTGGCGCGCAAAAAATCAAAGTTATTAAAGTTGTCCGCGAACTCACTGGTCTCGGCTTGAAAGAAGCGAAAGACTTGGTTGACAACACGCCGAAACCGATCAAAGAAGCCGTTTCGAAGGAAGAAGCAGAAGAAATTAAAGCCAAACTTGAAGAAGTTGGCGCAAAAGTTGAAGTGAAGTAATGGCGTCATTGCAAAAAAAGAGGCTGACCCAAGCAAGGGAAAGCCTCTTTTTTGTTACACTATATATCGGGAGCCGAAGCGGCTTGCCGACAGAGGAGGGATGATGGTGAGCGAACATTATTATTCAGCTGCTCCCACGTCAGAGCGAAACCCGCAAACGTGGACGTTTACGCTCCGGGGGCATGAATTTCGCTTTACAACCGACAGCGGGGTGTTTTCCAAACGCGGTGTCGATTTTGGCACGCAGCTGCTGATCGAAACGTTTGAGGAGCCGGAAGTGGCCGGCGACCTATTGGATGTCGGCTGCGGATACGGACCGATCGGCCTCGCTCTGGCCAAATCGTTTCCGAACCGGCTCGTCCAAATGATCGATGTGAATGAGCGGGCGCTGGAGCTGGCGCGGGAAAACAAGCGTGCAAACCATATCGATAATGTGCGCATTTACCAGAGCGACTTGTTTTCAGAAGTCGGGGAACAGCGGTTTGCGGCCGTTGTCACCAATCCGCCGATCCGGGCCGGCAAGCGGGTTGTCCACGCGATTTTTGAACAAAGCCGGGACCACTTGCTTGACGGCGGGGAGCTATGGGTCGTCATTCAAAAAAAACAAGGGGCGCCATCAGCGCTTGAAAAGCTGAAAGAACTGTTTCCGTTTGTTGAGGTGGCTTCCAAGAAAAAAGGATATTATATCATAAAGGCAAAAAAATGTTGACACTCTTTTTTGGTTGTGGTAACATTATAAAATGCTAAATATGCACATTTCCCACATGAGGGGATGACGTATATTTTTGGACATGATGGAAAAAATGATAAAATCAATATACAGCTAAACATATGGTTTTCTACTGGATAGAAACCATTTTCTTTTTTTCTCCATCCAACGCCTGGTTTCCTCGCACCGGGAGCGTGTGAAATCCCCTTACCGAAACGGCGGCGTCATAGCTGAACCGTTTCCGTCCGGATGGCGGGGGCCAGCCGCATGCATGCCTAGCGCTTTGCCCCGGAATGGCGGAGCGGCCGACGGCCTTGGCGGCATATGCCGCCAAGGCGGCTGGATCAATGCGATGTTCCGCTTCCGGTTTTCACTAATGTCTACATTTGAGGGGTGAATCACTCTTGACAGGCCGACTAGTTCAATACGGGCGACACCGCCAACGGAGAAGTTACGCACGCATTAGCGAAGTGCTGGAATTGCCGAACTTGATCGAAATTCAAACGTCCTCCTACCAATGGTTTCTCGATGAAGGGCTGCGGGAAATGTTCAAGGAAATTTCCCCGATTGAAGACTTTTCTGGCAATCTCTCGCTTGAATTTATCGACTATAGTTTAGGAGAACCGAAATATACGGTCGAAGAGGCGAAAGAACGCGATGTTACATATGCGGCGCCGCTTCGTGTGAAAGTACGCCTGATCAATAAAGAAACGGGTGAAGTGAAAGAGCAGGATGTGTTTATGGGCGATTTTCCGCTCATGACGGAAACAGGAACGTTCATCATCAACGGGGCGGAACGCGTGATTGTCTCCCAGCTCGTTCGCTCGCCAAGTGTGTATTACAGCGATAAAGTCGATAAAAACGGGAAGCGCGGCTATTCGGCAACCGTGATTCCGAACCGCGGCGCATGGCTTGAATATGAAACGGACGCGAAAGATGTCGTTTACGTCCGCATCGACCGCACCCGCAAGCTGCCGGTGACGGTGCTTCTTCGTGCGCTCGGATTCAGCTCCGATCAAGAAATCATCGACCTGCTCGGCGATAACGAATATTTGCGCAATACGCTCGAAAAAGATAATACCGACAGCACGGAAAAGGCATTGATTGAAATATATGAGCGCCTCCGTCCGGGCGAGCCGCCGACGCTTGAGAACGCGAAAAGCTTGCTTGCGTCCCGCTTTTTTGACCCGAAACGCTACGATTTGGCCAGCGTCGGGCGCTATAAAATCAACAAAAAGCTTCATATTAAAAACCGTTTGTTCAACCAGCGGCTGGCGGAAACGATCGTCGATCCGGAAACGGGAGAAGTCATCGCTGAAGCTGGAGCGATGATCGACCGCCGGACGCTGAACCGCCTGCTGCCGTATTTGGAAAAAGGAGTCGGGCTGCGGACGTACCGTCCGGCTGAGGGAGTGGCGGATGGTCCGATTGAGGTGCAGACCGTGAAAATTTATGCACCGAATGATCCGGACAACGAAAAGGTAATCAACATCATCGGCAACGGCTTTATTGCGGAAGATGTCAAACATATTACGCCGGCGGACATCATTGCATCGATCAGCTATTTCTTCAACTTGCTCCACGGCGTCGGCGATACGGATGACATCGACCATTTGGGCAACCGCCGTCTCCGTTCGGTCGGCGAACTGCTGCAAAACCAATTCCGCATCGGCTTGTCGCGCATGGAACGCGTCGTGCGCGAGCGCATGTCGATTCAAGATACGAACACGATCACGCCGCAGCAGCTGATCAACATCCGCCCGGTGATCGCAGCGATTAAAGAGTTTTTCGGCAGCTCGCAGCTGTCGCAGTTTATGGATCAGACGAACCCGCTCGCTGAACTGACGCATAAGCGCCGCCTTTCTGCGCTTGGCCCCGGCGGATTGACGCGCGAGCGCGCCGGGTTTGAAGTGCGCGACGTTCACTATTCGCACTATGGGCGGATGTGTCCGATCGAGACGCCGGAAGGGCCGAACATCGGGCTCATCAACTCGCTGTCCACTTACGCGAAAGTGAACAAGTTTGGTTTTATTGAAACGCCATACCGGCGCGTCGATCCGGAAACAGGGCGGGTAACGGACCAAATCGATTATTTGACAGCCGATGAAGAGGACAATTACGTTGTAGCGCAGGCGAACGTGCCGCTTGCGGAAGACGGGACGTTCCTTGAGGAAAACGTCATCGCCCGTTTCCGCGGCGAGAACATCGTCGTAAAGCGCGACCGCGTCGACTATATGGACGTGTCGCCGAAGCAAGTCGTCTCGGCGGCGACGGCGTGCATCCCGTTTTTGGAAAATGACGACTCGAACCGCGCCTTGATGGGGGCGAACATGCAGCGGCAAGCGGTGCCGCTATTGGAGCCGGAAGCACCGATCGTCGGCACAGGCATGGAGTATGTTTCGGCGAAAGACTCGGGCGCGGCGGTGATTTGCAAGCATCGCGGCATCGTCGAACGCGTAGAAGCAAAAGAAATTTGGGTGCGCCGGCTCATTGAAGTCGACGGCAAAGAAGTCAAGGGTGATCTAGATAAATATCGGTTGCTGAAATTCGTCCGGTCGAACCAAGGCACGTGCTACAACCAGCGGCCGATCGTGAAAAAAGGCGATATCGTTGAGCAGGGCGAAATTTTGGCCGATGGCCCGTCGATGGATAAAGGCGAATTGGCGCTTGGCCGCAACGTGCTTGTTGCCTTTATGACATGGGACGGCTACAACTACGAAGATGCGATCATCATGAGCGAACGGCTCGTCAAAGAAGACGTGTATACGTCAATCCATATTGAAGAGTATGAAGCCGAATCGCGTGACACGAAGCTCGGTCCGGAAGAAATTACACGCGACATCCCGAACGTCGGTGAAGATGCGTTGAAAAACTTGGATGAGCGCGGCATCGTCCGCATCGGCGCAGAAGTGAAAGACGGCGATTTGCTCGTCGGCAAAGTGACACCGAAAGGAATGACCGAGCTGACGGCTGAGGAGCGGCTGTTGCATGCGATCTTCGGCGAAAAAGCGCGCGAGGTGCGCGATACGTCGCTGCGCGTCCCGCACGGCGGCGGCGGCATTGTCCTTGACGTCAAAGTGTTCAACCGCGAAGACGGCGACGAACTCCCGCCGGGCGTGAACCAGTTGGTGCGCGTCTATATCGTGCAAAAGCGGAAAATTTCCGAAGGCGATAAAATGGCAGGCCGCCACGGAAACAAAGGGGTTATCTCCCGCATTCTTCCGGAAGAAGATATGCCGTTCTTGCCGGATGGCACGCCGATTGACATCATGTTGAACCCGCTCGGCGTTCCGTCGCGGATGAACATCGGGCAAGTGTTTGAGCTGCATCTTGGCATGGCGGCGAAAAAACTTGGCTTGCATATCGCTTCCCCAGTCTTTGACGGAGCGACGGAGGAAGATGTTTGGAACATTCTTGAAGAAGCTGGCATGGCGCGCGATGCCAAAACGGTGCTGTATGACGGGCGGACGGGCGAACCGTTTGACAACCGCGTGTCGGTCGGGATCATGTACATGATCAAGCTTGCCCACATGGTCGACGACAAACTCCACGCTCGCTCGACCGGCCCGTACTCGCTTGTCACCCAGCAGCCGCTCGGCGGTAAGGCGCAGTTCGGCGGCCAGCGCTTTGGCGAGATGGAAGTATGGGCGCTTGAAGCGTACGGTGCGGCGTATACGCTGCAGGAAATTTTGACCGTCAAGTCTGACGATGTGGTTGGCCGCGTCAAAACGTACGAAGCGATCGTCAAAGGGGAAAACATTCCGGAACCGGGTGTGCCGGAGTCGTTTAAAGTGTTGATCAAAGAGCTGCAAAGTCTAGGGATGGACGTCACGATTTTGACGAGCGACGAACAGGAAATCAACATGGAAAACTTTGACGACGATGATGATCATGCGCCGGATGCGATCATGGTCGATGTGAAACCGGCTGAACCGGAAGAAGCCAGCGAAGAAAAAGATGCGGTAACGAAAGAGTAACCGGCAATGGCGAAAAGGCGGGGAGCGTTTCCCCGCCCGCGGCCATTGAGGCGAACGGATGACGAACAAGCCATGGAGCAAAACCGACGGATCAAAGAGGGAGGTATACCCCTTGCTAGATGTCAATAAATTCGAGTACATGAAAATCGGGCTCGCTTCCCCGGAGAAAATTCGTTCTTGGTCGTACGGTGAAGTCAAAAAGCCGGAAACGATCAACTACCGGACGCTAAAGCCGGAAAAAGACGGCTTGTTTTGCGAACGCATTTTCGGCCCGACAAAAGACTGGGAATGCCATTGCGGCAAGTATAAGCGCGTCCGCTACAAAGGGGTTGTCTGCGACCGCTGCGGCGTTGAAGTGACGCGGTCAAAAGTCCGCCGTGAACGGATGGGGCATATTGAGCTCGCTGCTCCGGTTTCCCACATCTGGTATTTCAAAGGCATCCCGAGCCGGATGGGGCTTGTGCTTGATATGTCGCCGCGGGCGCTCGAAGAAGTGATTTATTTTGCCTCTTACGTCGTCACCGATCCCGGCGATACGCCGCTGGAGAAAAAACAACTGCTGTCGGAAAAGGAATACCGCGCCTATCGCGAGAAATACGGCCAGTCGTTCCAAGCGTCGATGGGGGCGGAAGCGATCAAAAAGCTGCTTCAGGACATTGATTTGGATAAAGAAGTGGCGGCGTTGAAAGAAGAACTGAAGACGGTGCAAGGACAGCGGCGCGCCCGTATCATTAAACGGCTTGAAGTGCTTGAGGCGTTCCGCAGCTCCGGAAACGACCCAGCGTGGATGGTGCTAGATGTATTGCCGGTCATTCCGCCGGAATTGCGCCCGATGGTCCAGCTCGATGGGGGCCGGTTTGCGACATCGGACTTAAACGATTTGTACCGCCGCGTCATTAACCGCAATAACCGGCTGAAGCGCCTGCTTGACCTTGGCGCGCCGAATATTATCGTCCAAAACGAGAAACGGATGCTCCAGGAAGCGGTCGACGCCTTGATTGACAACGGCCGCCGCGGCCGTCCGGTGACCGGGCCGGGGAACCGCCCGTTAAAATCGCTTTCCCACATGCTGAAAGGGAAGCAAGGGCGCTTCCGGCAAAACCTGCTCGGCAAACGCGTTGACTACTCCGGCCGTTCCGTCATTGTCGTCGGTCCGAACT
Organism: Geobacillus sp. DSP4a; assembly: GCF_013096875.1. Taxonomy (NCBI): domain Bacteria; kingdom Bacillati; phylum Bacillota; class Bacilli; order Caryophanales; family Anoxybacillaceae; genus Geobacillus; species Geobacillus sp. DSP4a. The sequence goes on from NZ_SDLD01000020.1 coordinate 25,351, forward strand.
TGAAAATGTATCAATGCGGCCTGCCGAAAGAAATGGCGCTCGAGCTGTTTAAGCCGTTCGTCATGAAGGAGCTTGTGGAGCGGGGACTGGCGCACAACATTAAAAGCGCGAAACGGAAAATTGAGCGCGTCCACCCTGAGGTATGGGATGTGCTTGAAGACGTCATTAAAGAGCATCCGGTGCTGCTCAACCGCGCCCCGACGCTTCACCGTCTCGGCATTCAAGCCTTTGAGCCGACGCTCGTCGAAGGCCGGGCCATCCGCCTTCATCCGCTCGTTTGTACGGCATACAACGCCGACTTCGACGGCGACCAAATGGCGGTGCACGTGCCGCTGTCGGCCGAGGCACAAGCGGAAGCGCGCCTGTTGATGCTGGCGGCGCAAAACATTTTGAACCCGAAAGACGGAAAGCCGGTCGTGACACCTTCCCAAGACATGGTGTTAGGAAACTATTACTTGACGATGGAACGCGAAGGGGCGATCGGCGAAGGCATGGTGTTCAAAGATACGGACGAAGCGCTGCTCGCTTACCATAACGGTTATGTCCATCTCCACTCGCGCATCGCCGTCCATGCCGGCTCGCTGAAAAATGAAACGTTTACCGAGGAGCAAAACAACAAACTGCTCTTAACGACGGTCGGCAAACTGATTTTCAACGAAATTTTGCCCAACTCGTTCCCGTACATTAACGAGCCGACGACGGAAAACATCGAAGGGCGGACGCCGGACAAGTATTTCCTTGACAAAGGGGTCAACGTGCGCGAGGAGATTCGCAAGCGCGAGCCTGTGCCGCCGTTTAAGAAAAAAGTGCTCGGGCAAATTATTGCTGAAGTGTTCAAGCGGTTCAAAATCACCGAGACGTCAAAAATGCTGGACCGCATGAAAGACCTCGGTTTCCAATATTCGACGAAAGCCGGGATTACGATCGGCGTCGCTGACATTGTCGTCTTGCCGGAAAAACAAGAAATTTTGGATGAGGCGCAAGCGAAGGTCGATACCGTCTTAAAGCAGTTCCGCCGCGGGTTGATCACCGACGAAGAGCGGTATGAGCGTGTCATCTCCATCTGGAGCGCGGCGAAAGATAAAATCCAAGACCGCTTGATGAAATCGCTCGATAAGCGCAACCCGATCTTTATGATGAGCGATTCCGGAGCGCGGGGGAACGCGTCGAACTTTACGCAGCTCGCCGGGATGCGCGGCTTAATGGCCAACCCGGCCGGCCGGATCATCGAACTGCCGATCAAATCGTCGTTCCGCGAAGGGCTGACGGTATTGGAGTACTTTATCTCGACGCACGGCGCTCGAAAAGGGTTGGCGGATACGGCGCTCAAAACGGCCGACTCGGGATATTTGACGAGACGTCTCGTCGATGTGGCGCAGGATGTCATCGTCCGCGAAGAGGATTGCGGCACCGACCGCGGCATTTTGGCACGCGCATTGACGGATGGCACCGAGGTCGTCGTCAAGCTGGAAGAACGGCTTGTCGGCCGCTATGCGCACAAAACGGTGCGCCATCCGGAAACCGGTGAAGTGATCGTCCGCAAAGATGAAATGATCACTGAAGACATTGCAAACGAAATTATTAAGGCGGGCATTACGGAAGTGTGGATCCGCTCCGTCTTTGCCTGCAACACGCGCCATGGCGTATGCAAAAAATGCTACGGCCGCAATATGGCGACGGGCATGGATGTGGAAGTTGGCGAGGCGGTCGGCATTATCGCCGCTCAATCGATCGGTGAGCCGGGCACGCAGCTGACGATGCGGACGTTCCATACGGGCGGCGTCGCCGGGGACGACATTACCCAAGGTTTGCCGCGGGTGCAGGAGCTGTTTGAAGCGCGCAACCCGAAAGGGCAAGCGGTCATTTCTGAAATCGACGGCACGGTTATTTCGATTAATGAAACGCGCGACAACCAATATGAAATCGTCGTACAAAGCGAGGTCGAAACGCGTACGTATGTAGCGCCGTACAACGCGCGGCTGAAAGTCGAAGAAGGTCAGCGCGTCGAACGCGGCCAAGAGCTGACAGAAGGCTCGGTCGACCCGAAACAGTTGTTGCGCGTGCGCGATATTACATCCGTTCAAGAGTACTTGCTTCGTGAAGTGCAAAAAGTGTACCGGATGCAAGGGGTTGAAATCAGCGATAAGCATATTGAAGTGATGGTGCGGCAAATGCTGCGCAAAGTGCGCGTTGTCGATGCCGGCGATACGGATGTGCTGCCGGGCACGCTTTTGGACGTCCACCAGTTTACCGATGTCAACGCCCAAGCCATCCACGAAGGAAAGCGACCGGCGACAGCCCGCCCGGTGCTGCTGGGTATTACGAAAGCGTCGCTTGAAACGGATTCGTTCTTGTCCGCGGCTTCGTTCCAAGAAACGACGCGCGTCCTGACCGACGCCGCCATCAAAGGGAAGCGGGATGAGCTGCTCGGCTTGAAAGAAAACGTCATTATCGGCAAACTTGTCCCAGCCGGAACCGGTATGGCCCGCTACCGGAAAGTGAAGCCGGCCGTCAAAAAGGAAACGGCTGGCGATACGGTTCCATCGAAGTAAAAAGCAGAGATCGGCCGGTTCAAGGCAACCTTTGACCGGCCGGTCCTTGATGAAAAAAATCCAGTTGACAATGAACAAAGAAAATGGTAGTCTAATAAAGGTGTTCCAACAACCTGGTACTTTGGAGGATATGTTACATGTCTTATGAAAAAGTATTGCAGGCTGGGAAAATCGTCATTGGAACCAAACAAACGATAAGGGCTTTAAAGGAAGGGAAAGCAACGGAAGTGATCGTAGCGGAAGATGCCGATTTGCCGATTATCGAAAAAGTGACCGCTGCTGCCAATGAAGCGAACGTGCCGGTCACGAAAGTCGACTCGATGAAAAAGCTCGGCAAAGCATGCAAAATCCAAGTCGGCGCGGCTGCGGTGGCGATTCTCCGTTGATCCGTTTGCCTTTAAACCTTTGTTTGCATACATGATGAACCACCTGGATATGTGGGCTTAAACGATACATGTGAAAGGAGGAACTTTTTCATGCCTACAATCAACCAATTAGTCCGCAAAGGACGCGAGAAAAAAGTATTTAAATCGAAATCCCCTGCGTTGAACAAAGGGTACAACAGCTTCAAAAAAGAACAAACAAATGTGGCGTCTCCGCAAAAACGCGGCGTCTGCACGCGTGTCGGCACGATGACGCCGAAAAAACCGAACTCGGCGCTTCGGAAATATGCCCGTGTCCGTCTGACGAACGGGATCGAGGTAACGGCTTACATCCCGGGGATCGGCCATAACTTGCAAGAACACAGCGTTGTGCTGATCCGCGGCGGACGTGTTAAAGACTTGCCAGGGGTGCGCTACCATATCATCCGCGGTGCGCTTGATACGGCTGGCGTTGCCAACCGGATGCAAGGTCGTTCGAAATACGGCGCGAAAAAACCAAAAGCAGCGAAAAAATAATGAAGTGAAGAGAATGTTTTCCTGAAGGGAGGAAAAACTATGCCACGTAGAGGCCCTGTTGCTAAACGTGACGTATTGCCAGACCCAATTTACAATTCAAAACTTGTTACCCGTTTGATCAATAAAATTATGATCGACGGAAAAAAATCAAAAGCACAAAAAATTCTTTACACTGCCTTTGATATTATTCGTGAACGCACGGGTAAAGATCCAATGGAAGTGTTTGAGCAAGCGCTGAAAAACGTGATGCCGGTGTTGGAAGTGCGCGCTCGCCGCGTCGGTGGGGCGAACTACCAAGTTCCGGTCGAAGTCCGTCCGGACCGCCGCGTTTCCCTCGGATTGCGCTGGCTTGTGCAATACGCCCGCCTTCGCGGAGAGAAAACGATGGAAGAACGCTTGGCGAACGAGATCATGGACGCTGCCAACAACACAGGCGCAGCGGTGAAAAAACGCGAAGATACGCATAAAATGGCCGAAGCGAACAAAGCGTTTGCCCATTACCGCTGGTAAGGAGCGCTGTCTTAAGGGAATAGGTGAGAAGGCACGGCTGATGTTGCCTGTTCACCTATCTTCCTATATATTGTGGCCCTTTCGGCTGCGTGCAGTATAACTTCTCTAAAAAAAGAGATTGCGCCATAGATGGCGGTGCCATCTGCTTATATTTTATTTTGTAAGGAAGGAGAAAATAACCACTATGGCAAGAGAGTTCTCCTTAGAAAACACTCGCAACATAGGGATCATGGCGCACATTGACGCCGGGAAAACGACGACGACGGAACGGATCTTGTTCTACACAGGACGCGTTCATAAAATCGGGGAAGTGCACGAAGGCGCAGCCACGATGGACTGGATGGAGCAAGAGCAAGAGCGCGGGATTACGATTACGTCGGCGGCGACAACGGCGCAATGGAAAGGCCATCGCATCAACATCATCGACACGCCGGGGCACGTCGACTTCACGGTTGAGGTTGAACGTTCGTTGCGCGTGTTGGATGGAGCCATTACAGTTCTTGATGCCCAATCCGGCGTAGAGCCGCAAACGGAAACGGTTTGGCGTCAAGCAACCACATACGGTGTTCCACGGATCGTGTTCGTCAACAAAATGGACAAGATCGGTGCGGACTTCTTGTATGCGGTGAAAACGCTCCATGACCGCTTGCAAGCAAACGCTCACCCGGTGCAGCTGCCGATCGGCGCCGAAGACCAGTTCTCTGGCATTATCGACCTGGTTGAAATGTGCGCATACCATTACCACGACGAGCTCGGCAAAAACATTGAGCGCATTGACATTCCGGAAGAATACCGCGATATGGCAGAAGAGTACCATAACAAGCTGGTTGAGGCGGTCGCTGAGCTGGACGAAGAATTAATGATGAAATATTTGGAAGGCGAAGAGATCACGAAAGAAGAGCTGAAAGCCGCCATCCGCAAAGCGACGATCAGTGTTGAATTCTTCCCGGTCTTCTGCGGCTCGGCATTCAAAAACAAAGGTGTTCAGCTGCTCCTTGATGGCGTTGTCGACTACTTGCCGTCTCCGGTTGACATTCCGGCGATTCGCGGCGTCATTCCGGATACGGAAGAAGAAGTGACTCGCGAAGCGCGTGACGACGCTCCGTTTGCGGCGCTGGCGTTCAAAATCATGACCGACCCGTATGTCGGGAAATTGACGTTCTTCCGCGTATACTCGGGAACGCTTGATTCCGGTTCGTACGTCATGAACTCGACGAAACGCAAACGCGAACGGATCGGCCGCTTGTTGCAAATGCACGCGAACCACCGTCAAGAAATCTCAACAGTCTATGCCGGCGACATTGCGGCAGCAGTAGGTTTAAAAGATACGACAACCGGCGATACTCTATGTGATGAGAAAAATCTCGTCATCCTCGAGTCGATGCAATTCCCAGAGCCGGTTATTTCGGTGGCGATCGAACCGAAATCGAAAGCGGACCAAGACAAAATGGGTCAAGCGCTGCAAAAATTGCAAGAAGAAGACCCGACGTTCCGCGCTCACACCGACCCGGAAACGGGGCAAACGATCATTTCCGGGATGGGCGAGCTGCATCTTGACATCATCGTTGACCGGATGCGCCGTGAGTTCAAAGTTGAGGCGAACGTCGGCGCGCCGCAAGTTGCTTATCGCGAAACGTTCCGCAAATCGGCCCAAGTCGAAGGCAAATTCGTTCGCCAGTCCGGCGGCCGCGGTCAATACGGTCACGTTTGGATCGAATTCTCGCCGAACGAACGCGGCAAAGGCTTCGAATTCGAAAACGCCATTGTCGGCGGTGTCGTTCCGAAAGAGTATGTGCCGGCCGTCCAAGCTGGTTTGGAAGAAGCGATGCAAAATGGCGTCTTAGCTGGCTATCCGGTCGTCGACATTAAAGCGAAACTGTTCGACGGATCGTACCACGACGTCGACTCGAGTGAAATGGCGTTCAAAATCGCCGCTTCATTGGCGCTGAAAAACGCCGCGACGAAGTGCGAGCCGGTTCTCCTTGAGCCGATCATGAAAGTCGAAGTTGTCATCCCTGAGGAATACCTCGGCGACATTATGGGTGACATCACATCTCGCCGCGGTCGCGTTGAAGGGATGGAAGCGCGCGGGAACGCCCAAGTCGTGCGCGCGATGGTACCGCTGGCCGAAATGTTCGGTTATGCGACATCGCTCCGTTCGAACACGCAAGGGCGCGGAACATTCTCGATGGTATTTGATCACTACGAAGAAGTTCCGAAAAACATCGCCGATGAAATTATCAAAAAAAATAAAGGCGAATAATTGATTTCTCTTGCTAGTTTCGCTATAAATACTTATGTAAGTAAGACTTGGGAACATTTTGTTCCCAAGCATCCTATACTTACCTAACTATACAAATTCATATTTTACTTTTAAGGAGGATCTTTCTCATGGCTAAAGCGAAATTTGAGCGCACGAAACCGCACGTCAACATTGGCACGATCGGCCACGTTGACCATGGGAAAACGACGTTGACAGCTGCGATCACGACGGTTTTGGCGAAACAAGGGAAAGCCGAAGCAAAAGCGTACGACCAAATCGACGCAGCTCCGGAAGAGCGTGAACGCGGGATCACGATTTCGACAGCGCACGTCGAGTATGAAACAGATGCTCGTCACTATGCGCACGTTGACTGCCCGGGCCACGCTGACTACGTCAAAAACATGATCACGGGCGCAGCGCAAATGGACGGCGCGATCCTTGTTGTATCGGCAGCTGACGGTCCGATGCCGCAAACGCGCGAACACATTCTTCTCTCCCGCCAAGTCGGCGTTCCGTACATCGTTGTTTTCTTGAACAAATGCGACATGGTGGACGACGAAGAATTGCTTGAACTCGTTGAAATGGAAGTTCGCGACCTTCTCTCTGAATACGACTTCCCGGGCGATGAAGTGCCGGTTATCAAAGGTTCGGCATTAAAAGCGCTCGAAGGCGATCCGCAATGGGAAGAAAAAATCATTGAATTGATGAACGCGGTTGATGAGTACATCCCGACTCCGCAACGTGAAGTTGACAAACCGTTCATGATGCCGATTGAGGACGTTTTCTCGATCACAGGCCGTGGTACGGTTGCGACGGGCCGTGTTGAGCGCGGTACGCTCAAAGTCGGTGACCCGGTTGAAATCATCGGTCTTTCTGACGAGCCGAAAGCCACGACGGTTACGGGTGTTGAAATGTTCCGTAAACTTCTTGACCAAGCAGAAGCTGGAGACAACATCGGTGCGCTTCTCCGCGGTGTATCGCGCGACGAAGTTGAGCGCGGCCAAGTATTGGCAAAACCGGGCTCGATCACGCCGCATACGAAATTTAAAGCACAAGTTTACGTTCTGACGAAAGAGGAAGGCGGACGCCATACTCCGTTCTTCTCGAACTATCGTCCGCAATTCTACTTCCGCACAACGGACGTAACAGGCATCATCACGCTTCCGGAAGGCGTTGAAATGGTTATGCCTGGCGACAACGTTGAGATGACGGTTGAGCTGATCGCGCCGATCGCGATCGAGGAAGGAACGAAATTCTCGATCCGTGAAGGCGGCCGTACAGTTGGCGCTGGTTCCGTATCGGAAATCATCGAGTAATCAAGAAAAAAGGATGTCCAACGATTGGACATCCTTTTTTTCTTTATCCTGGCTGCCAGAGAATCCTATTCATCACCGTTCTTTCAATCTTTGACGCGGTTTTGCCAAACTTCACCGTTTGGGTGTCTTATTGAAAATGAGGCGGCCGCTATGTATAATGAGGAAGTGTGGGAAAAGCGAAGAAATCACTTGCAATCTCGCTTACATACGAGTATAATATCAAATGTTGGTCTTTGACTGCGATGAAGTGGAAGGTTGCTGACACACCCGGCCGCTTTGCCACGGCGGTGTGCAGGAAATTTCCATGGAGAAGTCTATTTTCAAAATAGGCGAAGAAGGAGGGAAACCAAAATGGCAAAAGAAAAAATCCGTATTCGTTTAAAGGCTTATGATCATCGAATTTTAGATCAATCGGCAGAGAAAATCGTCGAAACGGCAAAACGTTCTGGGGCGAAAGTGTCGGGGCCGATCCCGCTGCCGACGGAAAGAACGGTCTATACGATTTTGCGTGCCGTTCACAAGTACAAAGACTCTCGTGAACAATTCGAAATGCGGACACACAAACGTTTGATTGACATTATCAATCCGACTCCGCAAACGGTTGATTCGTTGATGCGGCTGGATTTGCCGTCGGGCGTTGATATTGAAATTAAACTTTAATCGATTAGGAGGTGTGACGAATGACGAAGGGAATCTTAGGCAGAAAAATCGGTATGACGCAAATATTTGCGGAAAATGGCGATTTGATTCCGGTTACTGTCATCCATGCAACACCAAACGTCGTGTTGCAAAAGAAAACGATCGAAAACGACGGTTATGAAGCGATCCAATTAGGGTTTGAAGATATTAGCGAAAAACGCGCCAACAAACCGCAAATTGGCCATGCTGCCAAAGCAAACACGGCACCTAAGCGCTTCATTCGTGAAATTCGCGGCGCCAACATCAATGAGTATGAAGTTGGCCAAGAAGTAAAAGTGGACATTTTCAGCGAAGGCGACATCGTCGATGTCACAGGCATTTCCAAAGGGAAAGGGTTCCAAGGGGCCATTAAGCGCCACGGCCAGTCGCGCGGGCCAATGGCTCACGGTTCTCGCTATCATCGTCGCCCGGGTTCAATGGGTGCCATCGCGCCAAACCGCGTATTCAAAACGAAAAACTTGCCGGGACGCATGGGCGGCGAGCGTGTGACGATTCAAAACTTGAAAATTGTCAAGGTCGATCCGGAACGTAACTTGTTGCTCATCAAAGGGAACGTACCGGGCCCTAGAAAAGGATTAGTGATCGTAAAAAGCGCCGTTAAAGCGAAAGCGAAGGCGAAATAACATTTGGCCGAGAAAGGAGGAACTACGTAATGCCAAAAGTAGCATTATATAACCAAAACGGGCAGACAGTCGGAGAAATCGAGCTGAACGATGCCGTTTTTGGGATTGAACCGAATAAACACGTATTGTTCGAAGCTGTCATTATGCAGCGCGCCTCGATGCGCCAAGGAACGCACAAAACGAAAAACCGCGCGGAAGTGAGCGGCGGCGGCCGCAAACCGTGGCGTCAAAAAGGGACAGGACGCGCCCGCCAAGGTTCGATTCGCGCTCCGCAATGGCGCGGCGGCGGCACGGTCTTTGGTCCGGTTCCGCGCAGCTACAGCTACAAATTGCCGAAAAAAGTCCGCCGTTTAGCGATCAAATCGGCATTGTCTTCAAAAGTGCTCGAAAACGACATCGTGGTACTGGACCAATTGTCGCTTGAAGCACCGAAGACGAAGGAAATGGTCAAAATTTTAAACAATCTCTCGGTGGATCGGAAAGCACTCATTGTGACCGACGAACTCAATGAGAATGTATATTTGTCGGCGCGCAACATCCCGGGCGTCAAAGTCGTTCCAGCCAACGGCATCAACGTGCTTGACGTGTTAAACCACGATAAGCTCGTCATTACGAAGGCGGCCGTGGAGAAAGTAGAGGAGGTGCTTGCATAATGAAAGACCCTCGCGACATTATTAAGCGCCCCATCATCACGGAAAACACAATGAATTTGATCGGGCAAAAGAAATATACGTTTGAGGTCGACGTCAAAGCGAACAAAACGGAAGTGAAAGACGCGGTCGAGAAAATTTTTGGCGTCAAAGTCGAGAAAGTCAACATCATGAACTATAAAGGGAAATTTAAACGCGTCGGCCGCTACAGCGGCTATACGAACCGCCGCCGCAAAGCGATCGTCACGCTGACGCCAGACAGCAAAGAAATCGAACTGTTTGAAGTGTAAGACTAAAAGCGAAGGAGGGACATTCCGATGGCGATTAAAAAATACAAACCGACATCGAACGGCCGTCGCGGCATGACGGTGCTTGATTTCTCGGAGATCACGACAGACCAGCCGGAAAAATCGCTGCTTGCTCCATTAAAGAAAAAAGCAGGCCGCAACAACCAAGGGAAAATTACCGTTCGCCATCAAGGCGGGGGTCATAAGCGTCAATACCGGATCATCGACTTTAAGCGTGACAAAGATGGAATTCCAGGACGCGTTGCTACGATTGAGTACGATCCGAACCGCTCGGCGAACATCGCGCTCATCAACTATGCAGACGGTGAAAAACGGTACATCATCGCGCCGAAAAACTTAAAAGTCGGCATGGAAATCATGTCGGGTCCGGATGCGGACATTAAAATCGGGAATGCATTGCCGCTTGAAAACATCCCGGTCGGTACGCTTGTCCACAACATCGAATTGAAGCCGGGCCGCGGCGGGCAATTGGTGCGCGCAGCCGGAACGTCGGCGCAAGTGCTCGGGAAAGAAGGCAAATATGTGATCGTTCGCCTCGCTTCGGGCGAAGTGCGCATGATTTTGGGCAAATGCCGCGCTACTGTCGGTGAAGTCGGCAACGAGCAGCACGAACTTGTCAACATCGGGAAAGCAGGGCGCGCTCGCTGGTTAGGCATCCGTCCGACTGTTCGCGGTTCGGTTATGAACCCGGTTGATCATCCGCACGGCGGTGGTGAAGGGAAAGCACCGATCGGACGCAAGTCGCCGATGACGCCGTGGGGCAAACCGACGCTCGGATACAAAACGCGCAAAAAGAAAAACAAATCGGATAAATTCATCATTCGCCGCCGCAAGAAATAATGAACGAGCGCAATTCAGAAGGGAGGTTCACTTATGGGTCGCAGCTTGAAAAAAGGTCCGTTTTGCGATGAACATTTGATGAAAAAAATCGAAAAGCTCAATGAAACTGGGCAAAAACAAGTGATCAAAACATGGTCTCGCCGTTCGACGATCTTCCCGCAGTTTGTCGGCCATACGATCGCCGTATATGACGGCCGCAAACATGTACCGGTATACATCACAGAAGACATGGTCGGGCACAAATTGGGTGAATTTGCGCCGACGCGCACGTTCCGCGGCCATGCTGGCGATGACAAGAAAACAAAACGGTAATGAGAGGAGGTTCTGGATATGCAAGCTAAAGCTGTTGCGAGAACCGTTCGCATCGCTCCTCGTAAAGCGCGCTTAGTCATTGACTTGATCCGTGGGAAGGAAGTGGGCGAAGCATTCGCGATTTTGCGCCACACGCCAAAAGCGGCTTCCCCGATCATTGAAAAAGTGTTGAAATCGGCTGTTGCCAACGCTGAACACAACTATGACATGGACGTCAACAACCTGGTCATTTCCCAAGCGTACGTTGATGAAGGTCCAACGTTGAAACGTTTCCGTCCGCGTGCGATGGGCCGGGCAAGCGCCATTAATAAACGCACAAGCCATATTACAATCGTCGTGTCAGAAAAGAAGGAGGGATAATCCGTGGGTCAAAAGGTCAATCCGATCGGTCTGCGCATCGGCATCATTCGTGACTGGGAATCGAGATGGTATGCGGAAAAAGACTATGCAGACCTCGTGCATGAGGACTTAAAAATCCGTGAATACATCAACAAACGTTTGCAGGACGCAGCCGTTTCCCGCGTAGAGATTGAACGCGCCGCCAACCGCGTCAACGTGACGATCCATACGGCGAAACCGGGCATGGTCATCGGGAAAGGCGGTTCGGAAGTGGAAGCGCTCCGCAAAGCGCTCACGCAATTGACCGGCAAACGCGTTCACATCAACATCGTTGAAATCAAAAAACCGGATTTGGATGCGAAACTTGTTGCGGAAAATATTGCCCGCCAGCTTGAAAACCGCGTATCGTTCCGCCGGGCGCAAAAACAAGCGATTCAACGGGCGATGCGCGCCGGGGCGAAAGGGATCAAAACGATGGTATCCGGCCGCTTAGGCGGTGCAGAGATTGCACGTTCGGAGCACTACAGCGAAGGGACGGTTCCACTCCATACGCTGCGCGCTGACATTGACTATGCGACGGCAGAAGCGGATACGACGTACGGAAAAATCGGCGTGAAAGTATGGATTTACCGTGGGGAAGTCCTTCCGACAAAGAAAAAAGCTGAGGAAGGAGGAAAATAATCATGTTAATGCCAAAACGCGTCAAATATCGCCGTGAACATCGCGGACGGATGAAAGGCCGCGCCAAAGGCGGTACGGAAGTTCATTTCGGTGAATTCGGTCTCCAAGCGTTGGAATCGGCTTGGATTACGAACCGGCAAATTGAGGCAGCCCGTCGGGCGATGACCCGCTACATGAGACGGGGCGGGAAAGTATGGATTCGCATTTTCCCTTCGAAACCGTACACAGCGAAACCGCTTGAAGTGCGGATGGGTTCCGGTAAAGGGGCGCCGGAAGGCTGGGTTGCGGTTGTCAAACCAGGCAAAGTGATGTTTGAAGTGGGCGGTGTTTCCGAGGAAGTGGCACGTGAAGCATTGCGTTTGGCTTCTCACAAACTTCCGATCAAATGCAAATTCGTAAAACGTGAAGAAACTGGTGGTGAAGCGTAATGAAAGCGAAAGAAATCCGTGAGTTAACCACTGCCGAAATCGAACAAAAAATTAAAGCGTTGAAGGAAGAGCTGTTCAACCTTCGCTTCCAACTGGCGACGGGCCAACTGGAAAACACGGCGCGCATCCGCCAAGTGCGCAAAGACATCGCCCGCATGAAAACGATCATTCGCGAACGTGAGCTCGCTGCCAATAAATAATGTTTGAGAGGAGGTTTGCGGAATGAGCGAACGCAATCAACGCAAAGTGTACGTCGGACGGGTCGTATCGGACAAAATGGACAAAACGATTACCGTTTTGGTTGAAACGTACAAAAAACATCCGTTATACGGCAAGCGCGTCAAATACTCGAAAAAATACAAAGCGCATGACGAACATAACGAAGCGAAAGTGGGCGACATCGTCAAAATCATGGAAACCCGCCCGCTGTCGGCAACGAAACGGTTCCGCCTCGTCGAGATCGTTGAAAAAGCAGTTGTTCTGTAATCATTTCATTCCAGTTCGGGGAGATAAGTCCGAAAGGAGGTTTCGTCGATGATTCAACAAGAATCTCGCTTAAAAGTAGCTGATAACTCTGGCGCACGCGAAGTGCTTGTCATTAAAGTGCTCGGAGGCTCGGGCCGCCGCTATGCGAACATCGGCGATGTTGTTGTCGCTACGGTTAAAGATGCGACGCCAGGTGGCGTTGTTAAAAAAGGTCAAGTCGTGAAAGCAGTTGTCGTCCGCACAAAACGCGGGGTGCGCCGTCCAGACGGTTCATATATCCGCTTTGACGAGAACGCCTGCGTCATCATCCGCGATGACAAAAGCCCGCGCGGCACGCGTATTTTTGGGCCGGTTGCCCGCGAACTGCGCGACAAAGATTTCATGAAAATCATTTCGTTAGCCCCGGAAGTTATCTAATGGGACGGAAGCACGTTTCAAGGAGGTGCGAATGCGATGCATGTAAAAAAAGGTGACAAAGTGCAAGTAATCTCCGGCAAAGACAAAGGCAAACAAGGCGTCATCCTGGCGGCGTTTCCGAAGAAAAACCGCGTCATCGTTGAGGGCGTCAACATTGTGAAAAAGCATTCGAAACCGTCGCAAGCGAATCCGCAAGGCGGCATCATCGAAAAAGAGGCGCCGATCCATGTGTCGAAAGTGATGCCGTTAGATCCGAAAACAGGCGAACCGACGCGCATCGGCTACAAAATTGTCGACGGCAAAAAAGTGCGCTACGCGAAAAAATCCGGAGAGATTTTAGATAAATAATCGTGACGCAGGAAAGGAGGTACCTTTATGAACCGCCTAAAAGAGAAGTATGTAAAAGAAGTCGTTCCTGCTCTGATGAGCAAGTTCAACTATAAATCGATCATGCAAGTGCCGAAAATCGAAAAAATCGTCATCAACATGGGTGTCGGCGACGCGGTGCAAAACCCGAAAGCATTAGACAGCGCCGTCGAAGAGCTGACGTTGATCGCCGGCCAGCGTCCGGTTGTGACGCGCGCGAAAAAATCGATTGCGGGCTTCCGTCTCCGCCAAGGGATGCCGATCGGTGCAAAAGTAACGTTGCGCGGTGAACGGATGTATGAATTTCTTGATAAGTTGATCTCGGTCTCGCTCCCGCGCGTGCGCGACTTCCGCGGGGTATCGAAAAAAGCGTTCGATGGCCGCGGCAACTATACGCTCGGCATTAAAGAGCAGCTCATTTTCCCGGAGATTGACTACGATAAAGTGAACAAAGTGCGCGGCATGGATATCGTGATCGTCACAACGGCCAACACGGACGAAGAAGCGCGTGAACTGCTGGCGTTGCTGGGCATGCCATTCCAAAAATAATGATCCCATAAGGCAAGGGAGGCGAAATCGTGGCTAAAAAATCGATGATCGCGAAACAAAAACGGACGCCGAAGTTTAAAGTAAGAGCGTATACCCGCTGCGAGCGCTGCGGCCGCCCGCATTCGGTTTACCGCAAGTTTAAACTTTGCCGTATTTGTTTCCGTGAACTCGCATATAAAGGTCAACTTCCTGGCATCAAAAAAGCCAGCTGGTAATCAACCCATTGATTGGGAAGGAGGTAAAACAAAATGGTGATGACAGATCCAATTGCTGATATGCTGACCCGCATTCGGAATGCGAATATGGTTCGTCACGAAAAGCTCGAAGTCCCGGCTTCGAAAATCAAGCGGGAAATCGCCGAAATTTTAAAGCGCGAAGGGTTTATTCGTGATTATGAATATATCGAAGACAACAAACAAGGCATTCTCCGCATCTTCTTGAAGTACGGCCCGAACAATGAACGCGTCATTACAGGGCTGAAACGCATCAGCAAACCCGGTTTGCGCGTATACGTCAAGGCTCATGAAGTGCCGCGCGTCTTAAACGGCTTAGGCATCGCGATTCTTTCGACATCACAAGGCGTCTTAACGGACAAAGAAGCACGGCAAAAAGGCACGGGCGGCGAAGTAATCGCCTACGTTTGGTAATTTATTTGCTCAAGAATGGAGGTGTGTTTGACATGTCACGTGTCGGCAAAAAACCAATTGAAATTCCTGCCGGTGTCACCGTTACTGTGAACGGCAATACCGTTACGGTCAAAGGGCCGAAAGGGGAATTAACCCGCACGTTCCATCCGGATATGACGATCACCGTTGAGGGCAATGTGATCACCGTTACGCGCCCAAGCGATGAAAAACATCACCGCGCGCTCCACGGCACGACGCGCAGCTTGCTCGCCAACATGGTCGAAGGCGTTTCGAAAGGGTATGAAAAAGCGCTCGAACTCGTTGGTGTCGGGTACCGGGCGTCCAAACAAGGGAAAAAGCTTGTGTTGAGCGTCGGTTACTCCCATCCGGTAGAAATTGAGCCAGAGGAAGGGCTCGAAATCGAAGTGCCGTCCCAAACGAAAATTATCGTCAAAGGGGCAGACAAACAACGCGTCGGCGAATTGGCAGCCAACATTCGTGCTGTACGCCCACCGGAGCCGTATAAAGGCAAAGGCATTCGCTACGAAGGCGAATTGGTGCGCCTGAAGGAAGGCAAAACTGGTAAATAACGCGGCATAGCGAAGCGAAAGGAGTGACACTCGATGATTACAAAAGTTGACCGAAACGCGGTCCGCAAAAAAAGACACGCGCGCATCCGGAAAAAAATCTTCGGCACGACTGAACGTCCGCGGTTGAGCGTGTTCCGTTCGAACAAACATATTTATGCACAAATTATTGATGATACAAAATCAGCAACGATTGTCAGCGCGTCGACATTGGATAAAGAGTTCGGCTTAGATTCGACGAACAACATTGAGGCGGCGAAAAAAGTCGGCGAACTTGTCGCCAAACGGGCGTTGGAAAAAGGCATCAAACAAGTCGTCTTCGATCGCGGCGGATATTTGTACCATGGCCGGGTGAAAGCACTAGCGGATGCCGCCCGCGAAGCCGGTCTGGAATTCTAATCACAAAGGAGGGACAACGATGCGTCGTATCGATCCAAATAAACTCGAACTCGAAGAGCGTGTAGTCGCGGTCAACCGTGTAGCAAAAGTCGTGAAAGGCGGACGTCGCCTGCGCTTTTCAGCTCTCGTCGTCGTCGGCGATAAAAACGGCCACGTCGGATTTGGCACCGGGAAAGCGCAAGAAGTTCCGGAAGCGATCCGCAAAGCCATTGAAGATGCGAAGAAAAACTTAATTGAAGTGCCGATCGTCGGCACAACGATTCCACATGAAGTCATCGGCCACTTCGGCGCTGGGGAAATCATTTTAAAACCGGCCTCTGAAGGTACCGGGGTTATCGCCGGCGGTCCGGCCCGTGCCGTATTAGAGCTGGCGGGCATCAGCGACATTTTGTCAAAATCGATCGGCTCGAACACGCCAATCAACATGGTGCGCGCCACGTTCGATGGGTTGAAACAATTAAAACGCGCCGAAGACGTAGCAAAATTGCGCGGCAAAACAGTCGAGGAACTGTTAGGATAAGGAGGGAACGATCATGGCAAAAAAACTGGCGATTACCCTCACGCGCAGCGTGATTGGCCGTCCGGAAGATCAGCGCATTACCGTCAGAACGCTCGGCTTGCGGAAAATGCATCAAACGGTCGTCCATAACGACAATCCTGCCATCCGCGGGATGATCAACAAAGTCGCTCATCTGGTCAAAGTGAAAGAAATTGAGGAATAATCGTAAGGAGGTGCTTCGCCATGAAACTTCATGAATTGCAACCAGCGCCGGGTTCCCGGAAGAAAGCGGTTCGTGTCGGCCGCGGGATCGGTTCGGGCAACGGCAAAACGTCCGGCCGCGGTCAAAAAGGTCAAAATGCCCGCTCGGGTGGAGGAGTTCGTCTTGGGTTTGAAGGCGGTCAAACTCCGCTGTTCCGCCGTTTGCCGAAGCGCGGCTTCACGAACATCAACCGGAAAGAATATGCAGTCGTGAACTTGGAAAAACTGAACCGTTTTGAAGACGGAACGGAAGTAACGCCGGAATTGCTCCTTGAAACGGGCGTTATTAGCAAGTTGAAATCGGGTGTGAAAATTTTAGGCAAAGGCCAAATCGAGAAAAAGCTGACGGTCAAAGCACATAAGTTCTCGGCATCGGCGAAAGAGGCCATTGAGGCGGCTGGCGGTAAAACTGAGGTGATTTAATGTTTCGGACAATCTCCAACTTTATGCGCGTCAGTGATATTCGAAACAAAATCATTTTCACTCTTCTTATGCTGATCGTGTTCCGCATCGGAACGTTCATCCCGGTTCCGAGCGTGAACACCGATGTGCTCAAGCTGCAAGATGAATTAAATGCGTTCGGCGTCCTGAACATTTTTGGCGGCGGGGCGCTGCAAAACTTTTCAATTTTTGCCATGGGGGTTATGCCCTACATCACCGCGTCGATTATCGTCCAGCTGCTGCAAATGGACGTCGTTCCGAAATTTACAGAATGGTCGAAGCAAGGCGAGGTTGGCCGGCGTAAATTAGCTCAGTTTACCCGCTATTTCACGATCGTGCTCGGGTTTATCCAAGCGCTTGGCATGTCGTACGGCTTCAACAATTTAGCCGGCGGGATGCTCATTCGAAATCCGGGCATCGGCACGTATTTGCTGATCGCGGTCGTCTTGACGGCCGGCACCGCATTTTTAATGTGGCTCGGTGAGCAAATCACCGCCAAAGGCGTCGGAAATGGGATTTCGATCATTATTTTTGCAGGGATCGTCTCCGGCATTCCGACAGTCCTAAACCAAATCTACGCCCAGCAGTTTGAAAATGTCGGGGAAGATTTGTTTTTGCGCATCGTCCGGCTCCTGCTCGTGGCGTTGGCGGTCATCGCCGTCATCGTTGGGGTCATTTACATCCAGCAGGCGTTCCGGAAAATTCCGATCCAATATGCCAAACGGCTTGAAGGCCGGAGTCCGGTTGGCGGCCATTCCACCCACTTGCCGTTAAAAGTGAACCCGGCCGGGGTTATTCCAGTGATTTTTGCGATCTCATTTTTAATTGCACCACCGACGATCGCATCGTTTTTTGGTACGAATGATGTAACATTGTGGATTCGCCGAACGTTTGATTATACCCATCCGATTGGCATGACGATTTACGTCGTGCTTATTATCGCGTTTACGTACTTTTATGCGTTCGTCCAAGTCAACCCGGAGCAAATGGCGGAGAATTTGAAGAAGCAAGGCGGCTACATTCCAGGCATCCGTCCTGGAAAGAATACACAAGAGTATGTAACGAGAATTTTGTACCGGCTGACGCTCGTCGGCTCTGTCTTTTTAGCGGTCATTGCCGTGCTGCCGGTGTTCTTCGTGAACGTTGCGAACTTGCCACCTTCTGCGCAAATTGGCGGTACGAGCTTGCTCATTGTCGTCGGCGTGGCGCTGGAGACAATGAAACAGCTTGAGAGCCAGCTGGTGAAACGCCATTACCGTGGATTCATCAAATAAAGAAGGCAAGAGCGGGCATCCCTTGCCGATAGGGGGAGTTAGGATGAATTTAGTGCTGATGGGGCTGCCGGGTGCCGGCAAAGGCACGCAGGCCGAGAAAATCGTAGCGGCTTACGGTATTCCGCACATTTCAACGGGCGATATGTTTCGGGCGGCGATGAAGGAAGGAACGCCGCTAGGGCTTCAAGCGAAGCAATATATGGACCGCGGCGACCTTGTTCCGGATGAAGTGACGATCGGCATTGTCCGTGAACGGCTGAGCAAAGACGATTGCCAAAACGGTTTTTTGCTCGATGGATTCCCGCGCACGGTCGCTCAAGCGGAGGCGCTAGAAACGATGTTGGCCGACATCGGCCGCAAACTTGACTATGTCATCCATATCGATGTCCGCCAAGACGTTTTAATGGAGCGCTTGACCGGCAGACGGATTTGCCGCAACTGCGGAGCGACGTACCATCTTGTTTTTCATCCGCCGGCGAAACCGGGTGTTTGCGATAAGTGCGGGGGGGAATTGTACCAGCGCGCCGATGATAACGAAGCGACAGTGGCAAACCGGCTCGAAGTGAATATGAAACAAATGAAGCCGCTCCTTGACTTTTACGAACAAAAAGGCTATTTGCGCCACATTAACGGCGAACAGGACATGGAAAAGGTGTTTGCCGATATTCGTGAATTGCTCGGGGGACTTGCTCGATGATCATTTGCAAAACCGCGCACGAAATCGCCCTCATGCGCGAGGCTGGAAAAATTGTTTCCGCTACGTTGGAAGAGTTGAAAAACCATATTCGCCCCGGGGTCACGACAAAGGAACTGGATGCCATCGCGGAGGAAGTGATTCGTTCCCATGGCGCCGTTCCATCGTTTAAAGGATACCAAGGGTTCCCGGGAAGCATTTGCGCTTCAGTCAATGAGGAGCTTGTGCACGGCATTCCCGGCGACCGTGTGTTATGCGAGGGCGACATTATTACGATCGATGTGGGCGCCCAGTATGAAGGGTATCACGCCGACTCCGCCTGGACGTATCCCGTTGGGGAGATCGATGCGGAGACGAAGCGGCTGCTCGACGTAACAGAACAATCGTTGTATGTCGGACTCGCCGAGGCGAAGCCAGGCGCTCGTTTGACGAACATTTCTCATGCGATTCAAACGTATGTTGAAGCGCACCATTTTTCCGTCGTTCGCGAGTATGTGGGGCATGGAATTGGTCAACACTTACATGAAGACCCGCAAGTCCCGCATTATGGGCCGCCGAATAAAGGGCCGATTTTGCGTCCGGGGATGACGCTATGCATCGAACCGATGGTCAATGCGGGCAGCCGCCATGTCAAAACGTTGGCTGATGACTGGACCGTCGTGACGGCGGACGGAAAACGGTGTGCCCATTTTGAACATACGATTGTGATTACGGAAAATGGCTATGAAATTTTAACGTGAACGGATCGAGGCAGAGCCGCCTCGAGGCGCTCGGGCAGATCGGCGAACCGTTTTCAACGTTTGCAGTTGTCTAAAGCTGTTTCGCCGATTCCGCGATCAAGGCGGCCGCTTACCGACCTTCCCGCTCACCGTGGACAATTGCGCCGCCTTATGTCCGTCCGGTTTTGCGTAACACAATGTTACTCATTCGAAGGAGGGGGAGCCGCTCGATGGCAAAAGACGATGTCATTGAAGTAGAAGGCACCGTCATTGAAACATTGCCAAATGCGATGTTTCGTGTAGAATTAGAAAATGGGCATACGGTATTGGCCCATGTGTCCGGCAAAATCCGCATGCACTTCATCCGCATTTTGCCCGGCGACCGAGTGACGGTGGAATTGTCGCCCTATGATTTGACGCGTGGACGAATCACGTATCGGTATAAATAAAAGATTGCACTCCGTTTAATAAGGAGGTAAACAACATGAAAGTGAGACCATCTGTCAAACCGATTTGCGAAAAATGCAAAGTTATTCGCAGACGCGGCAAAGTCATGGTCATTTGTGAAAATCCAAAACACAAACAACGTCAAGGGTAATTTCCAAGGAGGTGTACTACGATGGCACGTATTGCAGGTGTTGACATTCCGCGCGACAAGCGCGTAGTCATTTCGTTAACATACATTTACGGGATCGGCAAACCAACGGCGCAAAAAATCTTAAAAGAAGCAGGGGTATCGGAAGACACGCGCGTCCGTGACTTAACGGAAGAAGAGCTTGGCCGCATTCGCGAAATCGTCGGCCGCTTAAAAGTGGAAGGGGATTTGCGCCGCGAAGTATCGTTAAACATTAAACGGCTGATGGAAATCGGTTGCTATCGCGGACTCCGCCATCGCCGCGGATTGCCGGTTCGCGGCCAAAACACGAAAAACAATGCCCGCACGCGCAAAGGTCCGCGCCGTACGGTAGCGAATAAGAAAAAATAATCACGCAAAGGAGGTCATTTGACGAATGGCACGCAGAACAAACACTCGCAAACGCCGGGTGAGAAAAAATATTGACACTGGCATCGCTCATATCCGTTCGACTTTCAACAACACGATCGTGACGATTACGGACGTTCATGGCAACGCCATCGCCTGGGCGAGCGCCGGTTCGCTCGGATTCAAAGGCTCGCGTAAATCGACGCCGTTTGCGGCGCAAATGGCAGCCGAAGCGGCAGCGAAAGCGTCGATGGAACACGGCATGAAAACGGTCGAAGTGAACGTCAAAGGTCCGGGGGCTGGCCGTGAGGCAGCGATCCGTGCGTTGCAGGCAGCCGGGTTGGAAATTACGGCGATCAAAGACGTCACTCCAATCCCGCACAATGGATGCCGTCCGCCAAAACGTCGCCGCGTGTAACGCCCCTGTATAGAATTTGAACCATTGTCAATAATGGGATATGATAAAGACCATGGCAGGCAAGCGTAAAGAGAGATTCATGGGGGAATGTTGTTAGGCGTGTACCGTTTGGTCGGGGTCTCGACGTTTTGAAGGAGGGTATAATAATCGATGATTGAAATTGAAAAGCCGAAAATTGAAACGGTCGAACTGAGCGAAGATGCCAAATACGGCAAATTCGTCGTCGAACCGCTTGAGCGTGGATATGGTACAACTTTAGGGAACTCCTTACGTCGTATCCTATTGTCTTCACTCCCTGGTGCGGCTGTGACATCGGTGCAAATCGACGGTGTACTGCACGAGTTTTCAACGATTGACGGCGTCGTCGAGGATGTAACAGCCATCATTTTGAATATCAAAAAATTGGCGTTGAAGATTTATTCAGACGAAGAGAAAACGTTGGAAATTGATGTGCAGGGTGAAGGAGTTGTCACGGCTGCCGATATTACTCACGACAGCGATGTAGAAATTTTAAACCCGGACCTTCATATTGCTACGCTGGCGGAAGGCGGTCGCCTGCGCATGCGCATGACCGCCAGACGGGGACGTGGGTATGTCCCGGCCGAGGCGAACAAGCGCGAGGACCAGCCCATCGGCGTGATTCCGATCGACTCCATCTATACGCCGGTCTCCCGTGTTTCCTATCAGGTCGAAAATACACGGGTCGGCCAAGTGACCGACTATGACAAATTGACGATCGACGTTTGGACCGATGGGAGCATCGGGCCGAAAGAAGCCATTTCCCTTGGGGCGAAAATTTTAACCGAGCACTTGAACATTTTTGTCGGCTTGACGGATGAAGCGCAAAATGCTGAAATCATGGTAGAGAAAGAGGACGATCAAAAAGAAAAAGTGCTGGAAATGACGATCGAGGAGCTCGATCTGTCTGTCCGTTCCTACAACTGCTTGAAGCGTGCCGGCATTAACACCGTTCAGGAGCTGACGCAAAAAACGGAAGAGGATATGATGAAAGTGCGCAACCTCGGCCGCAAATCGCTCGAAGAAGTGAAAGCGAAGTTAGCGGAGCTGGGGCTTAGCCTCCGTAAAGACGATTAAGCGCCAGCCCCGCCCGGTGGGGCGGACATGCGCGTTGGCCATAGATTTGGCGTTAAGCGCCGATCGACTACGACAGCAATGAGGAACACATCATTTTAAAAGGGAGGGACATTTGATGTCGTACAGAAAACTAGGACGCACGACTTCTCAACGGAAAGCATTGCTTCGCGATTTAGTGACAGATTTAATCATCAATGAACGCATCGAAACGACGGAAGCGCGAGCAAAAGAATTGCGCTCGGTTATCGAAAAAATGATCACGCTCGGCAAACGCGGCGATTTGCATGCCCGTCGTCAAGCAGCGGCATTTATCCGCAAGGAAGTCGCCAACAGTGAAACCGGCCAAGATGCACTGCAAAAGCTGTTCAGTGACATTGCGCCGCGCTACCAAGACCGCCAAGGCGGCTATACGCGCATTATGAAACTTGGTCCTCGCCGCGGAGACGGGGCGCCGATGGTCATTATTGAGCTCGTGTAACGGTTTCATTTCAACAAGGGCGAGACAGTTTCGTTTGAACTGGATCTATGCCCTTTTTTTGTTTACCATCATTTAGCAAGGCACGGCTGGAAACGTGCCAAGGCGAGGAGAAACAATCATGGCCGAACCGATCCTTTCGATCGAAGGAGTGTATTTCCGTTATCCGAACCAATCGGAGTATGCAGTGCAAAACGTGAGCTTCCAGGCCGGACGCGGGGAGTGGCTGGCGATTGTCGGCCATAACGGATCCGGCAAGTCGACCGTTGCCCGGCTGTTAATCGGTTTGCTTCGGCCGGAGCGGGGCGTCATTCGCCTGTTTGGGCGCCCTCTCGATGAAACGACTGTCTGGGAGGTGCGCCGGCGCGTCGGCATGGTGTTTCAAAATCCAGATAACCAATTTGTCGGGACAACTGTCGAGGATGATATCGCCTTTGCCCTTGAAAATAATGGTGTTCCGCGCGATGAAATGATTGAGCGCATCCGTGAAGCCATCCGCCTGGTGCATATGGAGGCGTTTCTCGAACACGAGCCGCACCGGCTTTCCGGCGGGCAAAAGCAGCGTGTCGCTATCGCCGGCATTTTGGCGCTTCACCCTGATATGATCATTTTGGATGAAGCGACATCGATGCTCGACCCGCGGGGAAGGGAAGAGGTGCTCGAGACGGTTCGCCGCTTGAACCGGCAACAGCGCATTACAGTATTGTCGATCACGCACGATTTGGAGGAAGCGGCGAAAGCCGACCGCATCATCGTGATGAACAAAGGTGAGGTCATGGCGGAAGGGACGCCGGAGCAAATCTTTCGGCTTGGGGGCAAGCTCGAGCGCATCGGCCTTGATTTGCCGTTTGCCGTGAAAATGGGCAGCCGTTTGCGGGAACAAGGCATTCCGCTTCGTTCCGCACACTTGACGACGGAGGAGTTGGTCGAAGAGCTATGGACATTGTATTCGAAAAAGTAGAACATGTATACAATGCCCGTTCGCCGCTCGCCCGCCGGGCGCTGTATAATGTGAATGTGTCGATTCCCAGCGGGGCATACGTCGCCATCGTTGGCCACACCGGTTCGGGCAAATCGACGCTCCTTCAACACTTAAACGGCTTGCTGCAACCGACAAGCGGCACGATAAAAATCGGCGATGAGATCATCACCGGCGACAAGCGGCCGAAGCAGCTCAAACCGCTGCGCAAAAAGGTTGGGATTGTGTTCCAATTTCCGGAACACCAGTTGTTTGAGGAAACGGTCGAGAAGGATATTTGTTTTGGCCCGCTTAATTTCGGCGTTTCCGAAGAAGAGGCGAAACGGAAAGCGCGAGAGCTTATCAAACTAGTCGGGCTCAGCGAGGATGTGTTGGCCAAATCGCCGTTCGATTTAAGCGGCGGGCAAATGCGGCGCGTCGCCATTGCCGGCGTGCTGGCGCTTGAACCGGAAGTGCTGGTGCTTGATGAACCGACCGCTGGGCTGGACCCACGCGGGCGGAAAGAGATTATGGAGATGTTTTACCGTCTTCATTGCGAAAAACGGTTAACAACGGTGCTCGTGACTCATAGTATGGAAGATGCCGCCCGCTATGCCGACCAAATCATCGTCATGCATGAAGGGACGGTGTGGGGGCAGGGAGCGCCGGAAGAGGTGTTCCGCGATGCCGATCGGCTTGCCGCCATTGGCCTTAGCGTACCGGAGACGGTCAAGTTGAAGCGGGAGCTGGAAGCGCGGTTTGGGGTCGCCATTCCCTCTCCGTGTTTGACGATCGAACAGACGGTGGAGGCCATCCAGCAACTGTTTTCTAGGGTGAGCATTCATGACTAATCATTTCATTATCGGCCAATACGTGCCTGGCCATTCGCTCATTCACCGCTTAGATCCGCGGGCGAAGCTGCTGATCGTATTCGCCTATGTTTTCATCGTTTTTTTGGCGAATAATGCAGTGACGTATGCGGTGCTGTCGTTGTTTACGTTTGCTTTTGCAGCCCTGTCGCGCATCCCGTTTTCTTTCATTTTGCGCGGCTTAAAGCCGATTTTATGGGTCGTGTTGTTTACGTTGTTATTGCATGTATTGATGACGAAAGAAGGGGATGTCCTCTACCGGATTGGCGCGCTGTCCGTTTACGAAGGCGGCATTCGGCAAGGAATTTTTATTTCCATGCGATTTTTGCTCCTTGTGCTCATGACGACGATGCTGACGCTGACGACAACGCCGATTGAAGTGACCGATGGCGTCGAAAGCTTGCTTAGTCCATTGAAAAAATGGCGCGTGCCGGTTCATGAGCTCGCCTTAATGATGGCGATTTCGCTCCGCTTCATTCCAACTTTAATGGAAGAAACAGAAAAAATTATGAAAGCGCAAGCCGCCCGCGGCGTCGACTTTTCCGGCGGCCGGTTCTCTGAGCGGATGAAGGCGATCGTCTCGCTTCTTGTGCCGCTGTTTATCAGTTCGTTCAAGCGGGCGGATGAGCTGGCGACGGCGATGGAAGCGCGCGGCTACCGCGGCGGCGAAGGGCGGACGAAACTCCGCCAGCTTGCTTGGAAGCCGGCAGACACCGTGTTGTTAGCCGCTACGGCCCTGCTGGCGCTGTTGCTCTTTTTATTACGCTCATAGCGGAGGAAGGCCATGACGAGACGGATCAAATGCGTGGTAGCGTATGACGGTACCCATTTTTCCGGTTATCAAATTCAGCCGGGAAAACGGACGGTGCAAGGCGAGATTGAGGAAGTGCTCAAACGGATGCATAAAGGGAAAGCCGTGCGTGTAACGGCTTCCGGGAGGACGGATGCCGGGGTTCACGCCTATGGGCAAGTCATCCACTTCGATACGGCGCTTGTGCTTTCTCCTGAACAGTGGAAAAGAGCGTTAAACGCCCAGCTTCCGGACGATATCGCCGTTCGTTCGGCAGAGGAGGCAGACAGCACCTTTCATGCCCGCTTTTCGGCCAAGGCAAAAGAGTACCGCTACAAAGTGTGGACTGCCGCCGACCGCGACGTCTTTCGCCGCCATTACTGCGCGTGGCATCCATACCCGCTGCATATCGGCGCCATGGATGAAGCGCTTCGCCAACTGATCGGGACGCATGACTTTACGAGCTTCTGCTCCGCCAAAACGGAAATGGAGGATCGCATACGCACCATTTACCAGGCAGAGGTGGAAACCGACGGTTCGATGATGGAATTCCGGTTCATCGGCAGCGGCTTTTTGTACAACATGGTGCGCATCATCGTCGGCACAGTGCTTGAAATTGGCCAAGGGAGGCGGTCCCCGGCAGACATTGCAGCATTGCTTGCAGCCAAAGACCGGCGGCTCGCTGGCCCGACGGCGCCGGCGGAAGGATTGTATTTATGGCGGGTGTACTATGGCGACGAGTTTTCAACCGTCAGTTGACCGGCGCCAACGCCATTTCCGACCGCCATTTCGCTGTTTTAGGCGGCGGAAATAGGGCGCAGCAAGTTAAGACAACGAGTCCCCGTGTAACATCTTCTTGACATTGGCGTTCCGGCAAGCTATTATATCATATGGCATGTATTTTCCACGATTAGCCCCGGACAGCAATCGTGTTGAAATAAACAACTTTACTTGTTCATTTTTCTTTTTAGGAGGGAACTACATTGCGTACGACTTATATGGCGAAACCGAATGAAGTAGAGCGTAAATGGTACGTTGTCGACGCAGCCGGCAAAACGTTGGGTCGTCTGGCCAGCGAAGTCGCAGCGCTGTTGCGCGGCAAACATAAACCGACGTTCACTCCGCACGTTGACTGCGGGGATCATGTGATCGTCATCAATGCTGACAAAGTGGAACTGACAGGGAAAAAGTTAACGAAAAAATTGTACTATCGCCACAGCTTATATCCAGGCGGTTTGAAAGTGAGAACGGCGCTCGAAATGCGCACGAATTATCCGGAAAAAATGATTGAACGGGCGGTGCGCGGCATGCTTCCAAAAGGCAGCCTTGGCCGTCAAATGTTCAAAAAACTGCATGTTTACCGCGGAAGCGAACACCCGCATCAAGCGCAAAAACCGGAAGTATACGAACTTCGCGGATAATTGACAAGGGAGGGTATTTATTTTGGCACAAGTACAATATTACGGTACAGGTCGTCGCAAAAGCTCGGTTGCTCGCGTCCGCCTCGTCCCGGGCGATGGACGCATCATCGTCAACAAACAAGACATTCGTGAATATATTCCGACAGAAGCGCTTATCGAAATGGTAAAGCAACCGCTTGTACTGACAGAAACGCTCGGCAGCTACGACGTGTTGGTGAACGTTCACGGCGGCGGATTTGCCGGCCAAGCGGGCGCCATTCGCCACGGCATCGCCCGCGCGTTGCTTCAAGTCGATCCGGAATTCCGCACCGTATTGAAGCGCGCTGGCTTGCTGACGCGCGATGCCCGCGTCAAAGAGCGGAAAAAATACGGGCTCAAAGGCGCCCGCCGCGCTCCGCAGTTCTCGAAACGTTAACCGTGTTGTTCAACCCAGCCAGTTTGGCTGGGTTTTTTGCTTATTTCTGCCTTTGGCCCGCGCGCATGTTTGCGTTCGATCGTTAAACACTACATCGTAAAGGAGCGTGAAACACGATGACAGTCATCACTTCATTCGCGGAAAAAAGGCAGGAAAAGCAGCTCCGCTATGAGCGGAAAATGCTGCGGGAGTTGTCGCTGGAGAAATTGCGGGCCAAAGTGTTGGAACATTTTACCCCTTTCTATCAAATGTACCGGATTTTCCCATCTACTGTTGAGGAAGGCTGCATTGATCTGGCCATTGAAGCGTATTTGCTCGGCGCCCATTACAGCCGGTTCGGCTATTATGGGGAGTCTGTGGACAGCGTGCGCCGACGTTGCGCGCAAGAGGAGAAATATTTAATTGACACACTTTTTGATTTTCTCTGCTTTTGGGGCAACATCGACGACGATCTGCTCGGCCAGTCGCTCTATTACGCCTGCGAGCAATATATCGTCGACTGGTGGACCGAAGGGTTTGAACGGGGAAAAAAACGGCGCCGCCTAAAACTTCACTGAATAAGTTCTATTCCCGCCCCTTGTCCCATATAAGATAGAGAAGGGAAACGTGCGGGAGGAGAAACGATGAAAGAAAAATGGAAGTGGCTTGTCGCCTTTGCCGCGGCTGCCATTGCGGGAATTTTGTTATTTCCGTCTTTATTTTCTGATCTGACCTCAACAAAACCGTGGAATCTCCCATTGTCCGGGCGAATTATCGTCCTAGACCCCGGCCATGGCGGGCCGGATGGCGGGGCGGTCGGCGGCGAGGTGCTGGAAAAAGAAATCGCGCTCAACGTCGCGAAAAAATTGCGGGACTACTTGCAGCAACAAGGAGCGCTCGTTCTGATGACGCGGGAGACAGACCGCGATTTGGCCAGCCCGTCCACGCGCGGCTACAGCCGGCGGAAAACGGAAGATTTGCACGAACGAACATCATTCATTAACCATTCCGATGCGGATTTGTTTATCAGCATTCACCTCAATGCCATTCCATCCCCGCACTGGCGGGGGGCACAGACGTTTTATTACGGCTCGCTCATCGAAAACGAGCGGCTCGCCAAATTCATCCAAGCCGAGTTGCGGCGCAACTTGGAAAACACCCACCGGGTAGCGAAAATGATTGATACCGTTTATTTGCTAAAACATGCCAAAAAGCCCGGAGCGCTCGTTGAAGTTGGATTTTTATCGAATCCGGACGAGCGGGAGCTGCTCGCCTCTGACCATTACCAGACGAAACTCGCCGCCTCGATTTACAAAGGAGTGCTGCGTTACTTTTCGAAC
Organism: Geobacillus sp. DSP4a; assembly: GCF_013096875.1. Classification (NCBI taxonomy): domain Bacteria; kingdom Bacillati; phylum Bacillota; class Bacilli; order Caryophanales; family Anoxybacillaceae; genus Geobacillus; species Geobacillus sp. DSP4a. Next base: position 53,831 of record NZ_SDLD01000020.1, read on the forward strand.
GAACCTACCCCTCGCGAATAGCGAGGTTTTTTATCGTCCCGAAGCGGGAAAGGCCCTGCTTCCAAGCGGGGAAGAACGGCCAAGGCGAGAGAACCGTTCTCCCCCGTCCAAAAGCGCGCCATCGCCATTCATACATCTGAAAAGAACACTCAATGTAACGAATGTCGAAAAGCCGGGACAGGCAGGGGGCCGAAATGGAAGCCATCTGGCGGTTTATGGTATAGTAAATATATAAGGGAACTATTGATTTGAAAAAGGGTTGGTGAATACGATGCTGACGGAAAACGAAGTGCGAGCCATTCTTGAAAACATGAAAGACCCGTTTTTAAACAAGACCTTTAAGGAAACAAACGCCATTCAAGAAATTAAAATTAAGGAAGAGAAAAACCATGTCAGCGTAAAGATCGCGCTTGCCAAAACCGGCACGCCTGACCAACTGCGCGTGCAAACGGCGATCGTCCAGCAGCTGAAAGAGGCTGGCGCCGCATCCGTCGGCTTGCGGTTTGCCGAACTGCCGCGCGAAGTGGTTGAGAAATACAGCGACAATCCGCAAAAAACGACGTATATCGCCATCGCCAGCGGCAAGGGCGGCGTCGGAAAATCAACGGTTTCCGTCAACTTAGCGGTCGCGCTCGCCCGGCTTGGCAAAAAAGTCGGGTTGATCGACGCCGATATTTATGGGTTTAGCGTTCCAGACATGATGGGAATTACTCAGCGTCCGACAGTGCGGGGCGATAAAATCATCCCCGTCGAGCGGTTTGGGGTGAAAGTCATTTCGATGGCCTTTTTCGTCGAGGACAATGCTCCGGTCATTTGGCGCGGCCCGATGCTTGGAAAAATGCTGAACAACTTCTTCAAAGAAGTTGAGTGGGGCGACTTGGATTACTTGCTGCTCGACTTGCCTCCAGGCACCGGCGATGTCGCGTTAGACGTGCACACGCTTTTGCCGTCATGCAAAGAAATTATCGTCACCACTCCGCACCCGACCGCCGCGTTTGTCGCCGCCCGCGCTGGGGCAATGGCGCTGCGCACCGACCACGAAATTATCGGTGTCATTGAAAATATGTCGTATTACGAAAGCCGGAAAACGGGTGAGCGGGAATACGTCTTTGGCAAAGGCGGCGGGGAAAAGCTGGCAAAGGAGCTGAACACGGAGTTGCTCGGGCAGCTGCCCCTTCAGCAGCCGGACTGGAACGATGATGATTTCGCTCCGTCCGTTTACGCAGAAGATCATCCGATCGGGAAAATTTATATGGATATCGCCCGCAAAATCGTTGCAAAATATTAATCGGTTTCACAAAAAGCGTCCGATGGAGAGAAACCGCCGATTAGAGCGTTGGCGGTTTTCAGCGCACGGACGCTTTTTGCTTGATGAATCTCCTCCGCCTTGTTGGTTGCCGGCGCTTTCTTCTCACTCTCCCCCTTCCACTCCGCCTTCTTCTTGTTTTTCTCCGCCTTGCTGAACCTTTTCAGCTGCTTTCATCAACATATCTTGAATTTTCGCCTGATACAGCGGGCTGTTCAACGTTTCCGTGATCACCTTTTGCAAATGCTGGCGGAACTCTTTGCTTTTTAAGACATCGACCATGGCTTTTTCCATTTCTGGATCTTTTAAAATATCGATCATCAGCGCCTGGTAATCGGGATCTTTCATGAGCGCCTTCATCATTTTTTCATGTTCTGCTTGCAGCCCTTTGGCAAAACTTTCAGCGAATTTCGGGTCTTTTAACGCACTTTCCCAGAACTTTTTTCCTTGATCGGATGTCAGCATTTGTTGCAGCGTTTCTTTTACAGCTTTTTGATCTATGACTAGTTGCTGCTTCATCTGATCTTCCGACATAATATCTTGAATCGCCTTTTTCCCCTCGTCGGTTTTTAAAATGTCAACAACCATCTTTTTCGTTTCGTCATAATCCGGGGGAGGGGGGCTGGTTTCTTGAGGGGCACAGGAACCAAGAACGAGAAAACTGAGCAAGAGGAGCGGTAGGCATTTGTTCATGAAAGTGAGCTCCTTTCTGCAAAAATCCCTCACCCTTAATATGAATGTTGGCGAAAAAAATATACATGGGGGAGATCGGAGCTGGCTTTTTCACAAGGGCGCTGGTAAAATGGTAAGCGGGTTATGCTGAAATGATGGAGGATGAAGCTGTGAACAGCCGCAAATGGGTGCGTTTATTTTTGACCACGCTGCTGATCGGCGGAATCGCGACAGCAGCCGTCGGGATAGTTTTGAATTGGAAAGAGTTTGGACATCTCCTTGTACGTTTCGAGGTCATTGAATTTCTTGCCGTATTGCTTTGGCATGTCGGCGTCGGCTTTATTTTCAGCGTCATCAGCCAGGCGGGCTTTTTTGCCTATTTGACCGTCCATCGGTTCGGACTTGGCATGTTCCGTTCCCTCTGGAACGCTGTCCAGCTTGTTTTGATCATGTTCGTGCTGTTCGATCTAGTCTATTTCCGCTACATGGTGTTTGCGGATAAAGGCGATTCGATCATCCCGTATGTATTGACCGCCTTGTTTATTTTGGCGGTTGGCTTAGCCGTTGCCTACATAAAAAGCGCGCAGACGAACAAAGGGGCATTCGTCCCGGCGCTGTTCTTTATGGTCGTGGTAACGGTGATTGAATGGTTTCCCGTTTTGCGCATCAATGACCGAGACTGGTTATATTTGATGCTGATTCCGTTACTAGTATGCAATGCATATCAACTTCTTATACTGCATAAATTGACAGGCGGCGCAGGATCGTCCGCGTGAAGCGCCGCCTGTTCTTTTTTGTCGGGCCGCTCATTCTAAAAGGAAACATGATCAGGATATCATCCAACTGCAACGGCCATGCTAAAGTCTTGAGGGAAGGCTGGCGGCTTTTAGGCGAAAACCCTCCTCCCGCCCTTTTTAGTCGATCCCTTTGCTTTCTGCTTCACCGTTGGCCAGCAGCTCAGAGAGGCTGGCGTTTTTATAGCCGTTTTCTTTCATGGCTGCAATAATTTTCGGCAGCGCCTTTGCCGTTTGTTTGGCCGAGTCGGACGCGTGAAGGAGCACAATATCGCCCGGCTCCAAATCGCTTGTGACGTTGGCGACAATTTGCTCTGTGCCGGGATTCAGCCAGTCCTTCGAGTCAACGCTCCAATGCACAACCGTATAGCCGAGAGACTCCGCAACTTTTAGCACCTTTTTGTTAAAATTCCCTCCCGGGGGGCGCAGCAACTCGACGTTTTTCACACCTAACATGTCGAACACTTTCTCCGCCATCATTAAATCTTGGCGGATTTTAGCGTTCTCGAGTTCTGCATAATTGACAAAATTATACCCCATGCTGCCGATTTCATGCCCTTCCTCTTTGATCCGCTTTACGACGGACGGATGGCGTTCAGCCCATGAGGCTGATAAAAAAAAGGTTGCGTTTTTAATCCCGTGTTGCTTCAATACGTCCAAAATTTTTTCCGCGTTCTCATCCCCCCAGCTAATGTCAAACGTCAATGCCACCTCATCGCGGTCATTGTCCACCTTGTACACGGCCTTAGGCCCAGAGGAAAGCGAAAACACGGGTCGGTTCATTTCATAAGCGTATAGGATGAACGCAGTGAAAAAAGCAGAACAAATAATAATGAGAGCTTTTTTCAATGTCCGCCCATTTAGTGCGTAAAACATGGCTTCCATCCCTCCCTAAACAGTTGTCCTATGTACATCTTATGCGGCGGTCTATGGCGGTTATGAAACATAATTGCCACTCCTTGGCGCCAGAGTAGGCAAAAGCGGGGGTGGGGATAAACATGGATTGGGATCCGCAAACTTCCTAAAAATATTATCTTGCATTTTTGGAGGTAAAGTGGTATATTTTTAAACGTCGCTGTTCGGAAAAGCAGCTTGGCAACAGCGAAGCAAAAAAGTGGTTGACATCAAAAAAGTGTTATGATAATATAAAAGAGCTGCTTACAAAGGAAAACTTACAGCGTTCCTTGAAAACTGAACGAAACGAAGCGCGACGAAAAGCGGAGGTCCGCATGGGCCGAAGCAAAAGCCAATCAACTTTCTTTGGAGAGTTTGATCCTGGCTCAGGACGAACGCTGGCGGCGTGCCTAATACATGCAAGTCGAGCGGACCGGATCAGGGCTTGCCTTGATTCGGTCAGCGGCGGACGGGTGAGTAACACGTGGGCAACCTGCCCGCAAGACCGGGATAACTCCGGGAAACCGGAGCTAATACCGGATAACACCGAAGACCGCATGGTCTTCGGTTGAAAGGCGGCCTTTGGGCTGTCACTTGCGGATGGGCCCGCGGCGCATTAGCTAGTTGGTGAGGTAACGGCTCACCAAGGCGACGATGCGTAGCC